>JAGLDC010000007.1 GCA_023145965.1 bacterium
GAGCAGGATATTGGCAGGGTTCAGCCGTGTAATCTACCCTGTTGCTTTTTCGTGATATGAGCTGTGTTTATAATAAAATTATTTTCTTTCTCAATATCTTTTTAAACAATCTATTGGTAAAAATAAAGCCATATTAGATAATTCAAGTTGTATTGTTATTGCTCTAGGCTGTGTTAAATTTTCTCTTGCGTGTTAACTCGTAACTATTTAAATTCTTAAAGTTGTTTTAGCAATTACGATCATATAATTAAGGATGTATTATGATAACATATAATATTGTAAAGAAACTAAGCGAGCTAGAAGCCCTTGTCCTCGATGTCGATGGTGTTCTCACGCCGGGATCATTGGAGTATTTGGACGACGGAAATCAGGGTAAGTTTTTCGATGTTCGTGATGGTCTCGGTCTTGTTGCACTTACTGGACTTGGAATACAGCTCGCGATAATCACCGGTAAGAGTTCCGAGCTAGTGGAGCGAAGAGCATCGGAACTCAGAGTAAAAGACCTCTATCAAGGGTATTCTTATAAGGTGCCGGCGCTCGATGATTTTTTATCGAAACGCGGTCTAAAGGCCGACCGAGTCGGCTTTGTTGGTGATGATGTCATCGATATACCTGCAATGGAGAGGTGTGGTTTTAGCGCTTGTCCAGCTAATTCGGTATTTGCGGTGCGCAGGTTAGCTCATTGGACGACGCGCGCCTCTTCGGGACAAGGATGTCTTCGTGAACTTGCGGAGATGATCATCTCTGCAAAGACTGGTTGTTTTCCACCTGATAAGTTTCTCATCGACTGGGCCCGTGAACTGGAGATTCGTTGAAAAAAGGACCCTTTTATAGGCGATATATTCGACCAATTAAACATATGGTCGGTTATTGGATTGTTTCAACATTAGTTTTTTTCCTACGCGCATTTCCTCGTTCTATAGCTCTTTGGAAGGCTTCGATATTGGGTAATCTTTTTTATTTCATTCTGAAAAAAGACAGAAATATCGCCTTAAAAAACATAGCCATAGTTTTTCCTGACCTTTGTTATGAAGAGAAAAAAACTCTCGCGAGAGATTGTTTTCGTCAGACAGCTATGAACCTCGTAGATACAGTTAGGGCGAAATCTATAATCGAAAGCGAACCGCGCCTTTGGGAAATCGAAGGCGAAGAATACCTTCGCGATACAGCCAAAAAGCACAACGGCGCAATAGTCATCAGCGGACACATAGGATGTTTCGAGCTATTAGCCGGTATCTGGACAAAACTTGGTGTAGATGTCGCTGTTGTTGGTCGCAAGCTTTACGACGAGCGTATCGATAGGCTTCTTGTAAAACAGCGAGAAGACATGGGCGTGAAAAATATAGCCTCGGATGCACATCCCAAAAAGGTGCTATCGATGCTCAAATCCGGTTGTTTTATTGGAACTCTAATAGACACCAACACCAAGAGCGTCGATGGTCAGTCTGCGCCATTTTTTGGCCGCGAAGTTAGGACTATCTCAGCGCCTGCAGGGCTGACACGCCTTGCTGGGGCAGCCCTATTGCCTATGGCAATCTACAGAAAAAAGAAGAATCGCTTTGTTTTACGTGTTTGGCCACCGATTGAATCTCCCATGACTGGGGATAAACGGGAAGATATTCGTCAACTTCTTATAAAGGCCAATAGAGCTATCGAAACTATGATTCTTCATCAGCCCAACCAATGGATATGGTATCATGATCGGTTCGGCAAATAGCTTATAACAATACATAACAAGGACTTAGCTAAAAGTATTGCAATCGGCATGTATATTGCTTATAATTTACGTGTGACGACGCAAATTGGAGATATTTTGTTGAACCTAACCGATCGCATGTTTGTTTTTGTTTGTTTATCGATTGGATTTTTGTTTGTTGGGTGCTCACCGAATTACCAAGAATCATCTGATCCTGTTAAATCTCAGTCTGCCGATAGGATAATGCATAATGCGGATATAGAGATATCCCAAGCCGGCAAACCATCAGGACACCTCAAAGCGGATAGTCTCCTTTTCTTCGATAAAGAAGACCGAATATTTGGTTACAATATTACAGTCGATTTCTTCGATACTGATGGAGAGCTTAGCGGCAATCTCTCTGCTGATTCAGGCTGGATCGAGAATAAAAACCAACGGATCACCGTCTATAGCAATGTTTATGTAGTCACTCGGGAAGATGTTCGAATGTGGACCGATTCATTGGCTTATTACCCGGAGTTATCGAGAATTCGGACATCCGCCGGGGTCAAAATCGACAAGGACGGAGAATATATTACTGGGGAAGGCCTCGATTCCGACCTCGAATTCACGGATATTAGAATAACTAACAATGTTAGTGGAAGGCTCAAACAGGATTGATGGAAGATAAAGCACCAAATACTAGCATTCTCCGCGCTGAAAATCTCGTCAAAGTTTTTGGTAAACGTCGTGTGGTCGATGGTCTTTCTCTCGAAGTCAAACAGGGTGAGATAATTGGCCTTTTGGGCCCAAATGGTGCAGGCAAGACCACAACATTTTATATGATAGTTGGCCTGATTAAACAGGATGAAGGAAGTGTTTTTATCGATAAAATCCAGCTACAACGCATGCCTATGTACAGGCGTGCTAAGCTAGGTATAGGTTATCTTTCGCAGGAGCCTTCAGTATTCAGAAAATTAACGGTAGCTAAGAACCTCCGAGCGATATTGGAATTTACAAACCTTAGCAAAAAGCAACAGGCCGAAAGACTCGAAATATTACTCGACGAGTTGAAGATAGGGCATCTTAGGAATCAAAAAGCATATACACTTTCAGGCGGCGAAAGAAGACGAGTTGAAATTGCCAGGGCACTTGTTACCGAACCAAAATTCTTGCTTCTCGACGAACCATTTGCAGGTATCGATCCAATTGTTGTTGGAGATCTTCAAAATGTAGTGCGAGAACTTGCTCAAAAAGGTCTTGGAATACTGATAACCGATCATAATGTCAGTGAGGTGTTACGAATAGTCGATAGAGCTTACATTGTTTACGAGGGCAGCATACTTATATCGGGGAATGCGGAGACCCTAATAGCCGACCCTAAAGCTCGAGAGATTTATCTTGGGGAGAATTTTAAAGGATAAAATGCCAGATATTCGCCTTGAACAGAAGCTTTCTTTAAAACAGGTTTTAACCCCTCAGTTGATCCAAAGTCTTCAACTTCTCCAAATACCCAAGCTCGAGCTTGAGACTGAACTTAGAGCCGAACTTGAACAGAATCCGGTGTTGGATATAGCCGAGGAAGAATCTATATCCTCCGATCAGAACGATGGTGAGATCGAAGTCGATCGAGAACTCGATGATTGGGATAAATTTGCCGATGGTTTGAATCTTTACGGCACCCAACTCCCGGAGAATGACCCAGACGCAGAGGAAATAGATCCTTATTTTGGTGTGAGTAACGATGTAACTCTATATTCACATCTTCTTTCCCAGCTCTGTATTACAGTTAAATTGAAAAGGAAATACGATATCGGCGAGTTCATAATTGGCAATTTGGACGATCGCGGTTTCCTTCCCCTCGACAATGAAGCTATTTATGAGGCATTAATTGCAAATAATGTTGTTGAAGAGCCGACAATAGAAGAAATTTCTCTGATGGTCGATATAATACAAAGTTTTTCCCCTTCTGGTATAGCGGCGCACGATATTCGCGAGAGTTTCCTTATACAACTTGCTGGACGAGGCAAAGAAAGCTCCGCCGCATGGATTATGGTCAAGGATTATTTTCACGAATTGACATCGAAAAATGTTCCACAACTGGCTGATCTACTGGATATCCCGATCGCTAAAATTGAAGAGGCCATGAAGATTCTCAGCGGCTTAAGCTTTTCTCCCGGTGCGGATTTTGCGGGAACCTCTGTGGGGCGTATAGACCCCGATCTTATTGTTGAAAAAGTGCAAGGGCGTTGGATTGTCCGATATAACGGTGCTGGTATCCCCGAACTGAAAATAAATGCTGCATATCGAGCTATGCTAAAAAACAGGGACAGACTCGATCGTGAAACAAAGAGGTTTCTTTCTAAGAAGCTTAACTCCGCTCAATGGTGGATTAAAGCTCTCAGTCAGCGTAAAGATACAATGGTTCGCACAATGCGTGCTATTTTGCATCATCAATTCGCTTTTTTCGAGCAGGGACCGGCAAATCTCCTTCCCTTGAAAATGGAGGAGATCGCCGAGGAGGTAGATGTCCATCCTGCGACAATAAGCAGGGTAGTGCGTGATAAATATGTTCAAACGCCTTATGGAGCTTATGCTCTCCGACACTTTTTTGGAGGCGGACTTGCTACCGACACAGGCGAGGACATCGCGACGAACAATGTAAAAAACATCATTAAGTATATTATCGAAAAAGAGGATGTAGCCAAGCCTTTTGCGGATCAAAGGATCACAGAGCTTCTTAATGAAAAGGGGATTCAGATAGCGCGAAGGACTGTCGCTAAATATCGCGAGGAAATGGGTATTCCAACTGCTCGTATGAGGAAGAAAAGGAGAAAATAAGCATTATGAAACCGCAGTGGTTCGTCCGAGATATTCGTTCAACAGAGGATGGAAAGAATGTGCGACATCTTTTGGAATCTTTGGGGTTGAATACGGTCTGCCGCGAAGCCAACTGTCCGAACAGAAATTATTGTTTTAATGAAGGCACAGCTACTTTTTTAATTCTTGGCAAAAACTGCACTCGAGGCTGCCGTTTTTGCAATATTTCCAAGGGTGCTCCTGATCCGCTTGATCCTGACGAACCTAGAAAATTAGCTGAAGCCGCTTTTGGCATGGATTTAAAACATGTAGTTATCACTTCGGTAACTCGAGACGATTTACCCGATGGAGGTGCTGGGCATTTCGCACAAACCATAAAATGGATTCGGAAATTGTTGCCGCTAGCATCTGTAGAGCTTTTAATACCAGATTTTCAGGGTTCGGAACCAGCTTTAAGCACCGTTCTAAATTCCAAACCCGATGTTCTGAATCATAATGTAGAAACTGTAGAAGAGTTATATCCATTTGTTAGACCAGAGGCCGATTATGAAAGATCCCTTAATGTTTTAAAAGCGTCTTCTGACAGGGGGTTTATAACAAAAAGCGGTATAATGCTTGGGCTTGGAGAGAATATCGAGCAGATCGAAGAGACATTTGAAGACCTCGCTGATTCTGGTATAGGAATTCTTACTTTAGGGCAATACCTAGCGCCCTCAAAAAAGCACTATCCTGTGAAAAGATATATTCCACCCGATGAGTTTGCCTCACTGGCTGTATTGGCAAGGAAATACGGTATAAAAGAAGTTGTTTCCGGTCCTCTTGTAAGAAGCTCGTATAAAGCCGGGGAAACCTACGAAAAAATAAAAAAAGATAAACTTAAACTTTTAGAAAAACAAGGAGGAGACTAATGGAGCTCCGTATCACTGGAAGGCACTTCGATCTTACTCAGGAAATCAAAAACTACGCCGAGACGACAGTCTTGGGTCTGAATCGTTATTCCGAGAAGATACTTGATACGCATTTGGTTTTAGTGGTTGAGAAGCGTCGAAAAAAGGCTGAATTAACGCTCGGAGTTTATGGCCAACAATTGGTATCCCATGCAGAAACTGACGATTTGTATGTGAGTATCGACGAAGTAGTTGATAAGATGCAGCGCCAACTTAAAAAGTATAATGAAAAATTTAAAGAACACCGTGGTTTATCGGATGAAGAGAAGAAAATTTTTGCTGAAAAAATAACAGAAGAACTCCTTGAAGGACAAGACCAGATCAGATGACGGATTTGATTGTCAAGAAATTTTACGAAAAGAAAAAAGAAAGCTTTAAGCTCTCTTTGGTTGCAGGTACTGATGGTCTGAGCCGCAAGATACTAAGACCAGTTATTCAAAGGCCTTCGTTTCTTCTTGCCGGATATAGTGCTGGTTTCGCGGAAAAAAGGCTTCAGGTTCTCGGTAAAACAGAGATGACTTTTCTTGAAAGTCTTTCTGAGGAAGAAGCTAAAACGAGTTTTCGCCGACTTGCAGATTATCCCATTCCCGCTGTTATATTATCTAGGGGAATAGCTCCTAGTGACTACATGGTTCATATAGCCGACAAATATAATATCCCACTTATAGTATCCGGCTTAAGTACCGATGAGATTTTCAATCAAATCACCGTGTATCTTGATTTTGTGTTTTCACCTCAGATCAGAATACATGCAACCATGATGGATGTCTATGGGGTTGGTATTTTATATACCGGCCCAGCCGGTATCGGCAAATCTGAATGTGCGCTGGATCTTGTTGAAAGGGGACACAGGCTTATTGCCGACGATGTTGTCACCCTCCGAAGACGTGCAGGCGATGTTCTTATTGCCGCCGGCGCACCCGAAGCTGGACATCATATCGAGATACGCGGAGTCGGTATAGTGGATATCGAGAGGTTGTTTGGCGTTCGTGCCATCAGAATGCAGAAGCGCGTCGAGCTGGAGGTTCGTCTCGAGCTTTGGAACGACCTTCAAGATTACGAAAGACTGGGTATCGAGGAGACGCAAACTACGTATATCAGTGTCCAGATACCTAAAATTACAATACCCATCTCGCCCGGTAAGAATATCACAGCAATCAGCGAAGTCATTGCTATGAACCACATGCTCAAGGTTTATGGCCATCATCCAGCCAAGGAATTTGTGGCTCGTATGCAGGAGATGATTAAGCGCAAAGAGGGGCTTCATAAGTATTTGGAATCGGATTTCGAATGAAATCGGGTAAATAGGTCGTAATTTTGAACTTAAATAGCAGATGTAATAATTCAATCTTTGTGGTTTTAATGGCGTTAATAGCTATTACTTCGACAACGATTTGGTCTTCCTCTATATCCGCAAAAGGCAATGCTCTGCTGTGTGAAATACCTTTAGGAAGAGATTCTCTTTATGAGACAAATATTGTTGGAATTAATACGAGTGGCGATTCTACTCCTTTCGTTTTTTCAGTAGCACCCAACAATGAGAAATTTTATGAACCATTACAGAATATTGGTTGGTTAATAGCAGTTCCAGAAACACTATGGGCAAAACCAAACGGCCAAACTCAACCTCTTAAGATACTTACTAAATTCCCAGGAAATCCCCTTTTAACCAACAGGCATTTTTCAGCCTCCATTATAGTTCGGCAAGCATCTAAAGGCACCATTTCACTTGGAGTTGCGTTAAAAGTTAGACTCGAAACTGTGGCGAGCAGGTTAGTTCCCGAAAACCTAAATCGACTTGCGTTAATACCATCTAAGATTAGTTATAATGGTGATATCGACTCATTATATATTTTCAATGGAACAAAATTGGTCGATACGGTCGAAGTATATTGGACAGATCACCTCGGTAGAAAAAGGAATTCTGAAAAAGTTTTTCTTTTTCGAAGAATATTGTTGTGGGAATTACCTCTTCACACTATATTCTTGGAACCTAAATGCGGTGAATGGATATTTTTTAAAAAAAATATTTCTGAAATCGATTCACATGGTTATATTGTTTGCAATGGTAGAGAGAATTATATATATTCTAGGATAGGGGAATAATTTTAAAGCGGGAAATATATGGTTGAGATCAAGCTAAGGCAATTATTGGTTATACTGATTCTTACTTTTTCGACTCTCCTTTTTAGTGCAGGGCAAAGATTAGGAACCAGTGAGGATTTTTCATTTCTTCCTACCGATGCTATCGGTGAAGGCACTGGCGATGAGGCTTATATTTATAGTCTTTTTACGATGTGCCCACTCCAATTGGAATTATTGGATCCTACGGATACTGTTTGGAATGTTGATTTTGGTACTGCATGTTGGGGATGCTATGCAATGCATGATACAGGATTTGCTTTCAGGAATACCGGTTGCATTGGCGCAAATATTAAATTAGCTGTTGAGAGTGATATTTGGTCCAGTAGCACAACACCGCCAGCTAATCCCGGTTTCAATAAGTTCCTGCTCTGGGCTTTAGCGGTTAGAACCTGGCATACTTCTTATGACAATGATGATTTCTGGCTCGATTACGATACCAATCGCACAGTTTGTTTAATAGATACAGTTCCCAATTATGATAAGATTGCTTCCAACAGATTCTATAATTATTCTTGCGATGCTATTCCCCGTCTTGTGCCGCCCATGGACGCCACAGGGATGAATTTGCATCCCAGAAAAGATTTTATATTGCTATTACTTCTTCAGAGTCCGAATGCGATAGACCCTGAAGATACTTCCGTTACAATAATTTTGCATGTTGTAGCTGAGCCAATTGGAGGTTAAAAAATATTTATATTTAAATAAAAATTACTTGACTGAAAACGATAATCATCTTATTTTATTTAGTAATTGAGTATTTTGAGAATAATATATGCTTACCACTTTAAGGAGGTTCAAGCGGTATGAAAACCATGAGAAAGTTTTGGGGAACAATCGCAATAGCGATCGCCATTCTTGCTTTTACTGGGTCGGCCATTGCACAGACTGCTGTGATGGAGACTAGAGAAACGAGGACGGAGACTTCTCCGATAATTGATCGCGAAGATGTTACACCACTCGATTCAAGACCCGCTACACCGGTTATGACGCCGGCAGAAACGGCACCTTTGATGAGAACGCTCTCGGACGGCCACGGTCCAGCCCCAATTATTCCGGGTGAAGCTATGGATGTTGATTCGAGGGACATATATATTTATGTCACACTCTTAGCTCCAATCGGTCCAGACCCACCTGATACCGTTAAAATTATTAGCAAGAATTGCACCGATGGTAACGAAGCTGTCGAGTTTAAGACCGACCTCGGTCCTACCGGTTATTATGGCGATTTCTTCAATGTATATCGAGATACATTACCGCTTTTCTTTATGACTCAACTCGATACCACGCCAGCAAACAGAAACCTCATCGGCAGAACGGTAATTCGATTCTTCACCGATGATTTCGAAGGCACAACCGAGCTTCCGGATACTTTATGGCAGCATTATGAGGGTATGAGCAAGGGTGTTTGCGATACGTTGATCAACCTCTTCTATGCTTTCACCACGGTTGACACGGGTGCTTCGGCGCCGGATGGTTATTCGGAATCATCTTTCCCAAGCTGGTGTATGTGCGAATACGACCAATCATTTTATTATCATCTCACATACGGGAATACTAATTTCTGGTCGGTTCCAAATGCCGATGAGCGCTTTGTTAATTGCTCTGATTTAGATCCGATGGGTATTCGTCAGATCATGGAATGGGATGCAGTTTCACAAGTTCCAGTCGTTATAGCTTATAAGCATTCACTTTTCGGGTGGACTGATGCTCCACTTATGGTTGGCCATGTTTACGAAGTTAGTGGCGATTACGCGGCTATCGATGCTCGCGATGATGAATATGAGTATTTCCAGACTTACACACCTGGAATCATTCCTGAGACAGATTCTGTGTTCACTTTGGCTTACAGTCCTATATATGGTGGCAGAAATATCATTATGCTTCCGTTTAAGGCATCCATTGTAGAAGGCATAACAGATAGAGTTACACTGGAAGTTTCTATTGAAGAAGCGGGAAGTGCTCATGGTATAGAACTCAAGAGAATTGATGTTTGGAATGGTAGTTCATTTGTTTGGACGCAGATTGCTTATGAGCATTCATTATTTGGATGGTCTGAGAACCCGCATCTTAGGCCTGGAAAGGTATATTACATTTATCTTGAGACAACATCAGGAACAGTTTCCTTCACTTGGCCAATAACGTAATTCTTACTAATTAATGCAAATAAACTTATCGGAGGAATAATGAAAAAAATAATCTGCATGATGCTAATGTTGACAGCAATTCTCATTACGAATTCACTCGTCGCTGAAGTGCTAGAACCATGTGATGTTTGCACCAATCAGCTAATCGCGCTCCAGATCTATAATGATCCCTATTATCAAGGTGGAAGTCTGGTGTCGCCGTCAAGCACTTCTGATGATCTAAGTTGTTGTCCCGGGATGTTGGCCGATGGCGAAGTAGCTCACAGGGACTTTCCTGATACTTTGGCGTTTGGGAACACGATAGATTCGCTTATTACTCTATTTTCCAGCGATACGATTGTACCATATTCAACTTCTGCTACTTGGTGGCACCAAGATTTGTTTCCAGGAACTTCTATAGAGGTTCCTCCTCAAGTTCAGGAATGCTGCTGTGTAGATGGTATTTTTTGGAAAGCAAAGATGTTTGATGACGCTACATCGACTTGGTCTGAGTGGACAGATGTCCATCAAGCTGGACAGGGTAATACTTCTTTTGGTACAATTCTTGTAGCGGCAATTAGCACTGGTGCATTTAAACAACCCGGTTATGGCGGTAATATGTCTTTTGAGTGCAATGTCGATAGTGTTGCCATTTATGTTTGGGATTGTGCTAATGAACCTGGTATGGAAGGAACCCTTGGCGAATTTGCAGCTAAGGTTGCTACTTATCCCGATAATTCATCTATGGGTCTCGATACCTTGATTCTAAGGAGATGGGCAATCCCGACTGGTATTGATGAGAATCCAAAATTACCGCGCGAATATTTCATCTCGCAGAACACGCCGAACCCGTTCAACGCTACTACGGCTATCCAGTATGGTCTTCCAGAGGAAGCTGAAGTTCGCGTTGATGTTACAAATCTCCTTGGACAAAGGGTTGCTACTCTCGTTGACGAGAGGCAGTCTGCAGGATTTAAGCGCCTCATTTGGGATGGTCGCGACAATGTGGGTCACGAGCTACCGAGTGGAGTTTATTTCTATCAGATTAAGGCTAATAGCTTTATCGATAAGAAGCGCGCTATCTTGATGAAGTAAGAGATTATTACTTGACTATTAAAGAGGGAACTCAGTGTGGGTTCCCTTTTTTATTTTGTTATATTCGATTGGGGTTGTTATCCTGACCTGTAAATGATATATTAATTTATTATGAGAAATGTATTTATTACTATATTATTATTAGTCTCGACTTTTGCCGTGGCAGAATCTGTCCCTCTCATTACTATAGATGGTGCAATTAATCCCGTTAGTGCGAAATTTATATTGCGTAACCTCGAACAGGCGCAGGAAGAGGGCGCATCCTGTTTTATTATTTTATTAGATACGCCGGGCGGTCTTATGACCTCGACAGAAGACCTCACCCGTGCTATTATGTCATCAGATGTGCCGGTTGTTGTTTATGTGTATCCTCGCGGAGGACGAGCAGCAAGCGCGGGGGTATTTATTTCTTATTCATCACATATTGTGGCTATGACACCTGGAACTCGCATCGGTGCAGCTCATCCTGTTTCGATGATGGGCTCTGGTGGCAAATCGGACTCGACCGAGACCATGATGGAAAAAGTAGCCAACGATGCAGTAGCCAATGTCAGGGCCATGGCCTTGGAACGAGGTAGAAATCCCGATTGGCCGGAAAAGGCGGTTCGTAAATCCGAGAGTATTACCGCCGATAAAGCGCTAGAGTTGGGTGTTGTCGATCTTATTGCTGAGGATGTTGAGGATTTATTAATCAAGATCAACGGTTTGGCATATGGTCTAGAAAAGGAAGATACATTAAGGCTTAAAAAGCCTGTTGCAATCGAACGAAAGATGACCAATGTCGAGGACTTCCTATTCGTTATTTTGAACCCAAACATTGCATATATGTTGATGATGCTCGGAATGGTTGGAATTTATCTGGAACTTCAAAATCCGGGGGGAATACTACCGGGTGTCGTGGGGGCAATTTCGATATTACTTGCTCTTTATGCATTTCAAATACTACCTGTTAATTATGTAGGCATAGCCTTTTTAATATTGGCAGTCGCACTTTTTATTCTCGAAGCTAATACACCTACGTTTGGTCTTTTAACTACAGGAGGGGTTGTTTCGATGTTAGCTGGAAGTTTTCTTTTGACGAGCGGTAACGCTACGCTCTTCACTATATCGTGGTCAGTTATTTTACCAACAGTCGCGCTTGCGGCTATCATATCTATATTTGTTTTATGGAAGGCTGTAAAGGCGCGGATTTCCCAACCAAAAACTGGCAAAGAAGGCATGATCGGTTTAAAAGGTGTGGTTGTGGAGAAGGCTAGTCCAAATCTGAAGAATTCTTATATTGAGATTCACGGAGAGCTATGGGCGGCATTTGGCGAAGGCCTCAGTCTTGGGAACGAGGTTGTTGTGATCGCTATCGAATCCGGCAAACTTAAGGTGAAAAAAGTCTGATCGTTTTTCACTCTATATCTGTTCAAATTACCCAAAAAAGTGGATAGGCGCTTATCCTTATTGTGTTATGAAAAAAAACCCAATCAATATAGATTCTCTGCTTCCGTTAGTTCGAAGACCGGCTAGATATATTGGCGGAGAATTTGGTGCTATTAAAAAGAAAGAAGCTGAAGACTCGCTTCGATTTTGTCTTTGTTTTCCTGAAATCTACGAGGTTGGGATTTGCCATACTGGAGGATTAATTCTCTATAAGGCCGTGAATGATTATCCCAAGCTTGTTTGCGAGCGCGCCTACTGCCCGGCAAAAGATATGGACGAGATTCTAAGAGAAAAGAATATTCCACTTTTTTCAATTGAGTCCAAGATTTCACTTTCGGCTTTCAGGGTTGTGGGCTTTTCACTCGAATATGAGATGTCGTTTACTAATGTGCTTGAAATGCTCGATCTCGCTAATGTTCCAATCTATGCTGATAAGAGATCGGAGGAAGATCCGATAGTAATCGCTGGAGGGCCTTGCGTATTTCAGCCCGAACCGATAGCACCTTTTTTCGATCTAATTGTAATTGGCGACGGTGAGATTATTTTGCCTGAAATTCTCGAAAAAATCCGGGTTTCTAATCTAGATAGAAGAGCATTGCTTTCAGAATTATCTCAATTTGAGGGAGTATATGTTCCTTCGCTGTATCGAGAGATATTTCAAGGCTGCGAGTTTAAGGGATTCGAGCCTATTGACGCAGCCTTAAATAGACCCTTTCCTATAAAATCTATACAAGTATATAATTTCCAGGATTATAAACCACAGCCTATAGTTCCATGGGTAGAAGCAATCCATGATAGATTGAGTGTCGAGGTTATGCGAGGGTGTGGGCGTGGCTGTAGATTCTGCTCAGCTGGATGGATATATAGACCTGTTAGAGAGAAAGATCCCGATTTGATAATCGAAGAAACAACGGAACAAATTGCAAAAACTGGCTGGGAAGAAATTGGCCTACTCTCGCTTTCGGCAACAGATTATAGCGAAATTAGAACGGTTTTGAGTCGGTTAAGTCCTATTGCGGACAAAAAAATGCTCAGTATCTCGCTACCGTCAATTCGTCCGAATGAGATAGATGCCACCACTTTAACCGTGCTTTCAATGGTTCGAAAGTCATCCATGACTTTTGCCCCGGAAGCAGCTACAGAAAGACTCCGAAAGGTAATAAATAAGAGCATAGATATTGACGAGCTTCTAAAAACGATGGAGCTTATTTTTTCTCACGGTTGGAAAACAATAAAGCTTTATTTTATGGTAGGTCTTCCAACTGAAACAGAAGAAGATGTTCTGTCTATTGCGGATTTATGTATTAAATGTGATAATATTGCCAGAAAATACAGAGCTAAAATCAACGTATCGATATCGCCTTTTATACCTAAACCACACACGCCTTTTGCTTGGGAGGGACAGATTTCGGCAGGAGAGATTAAGCACCGCGTGGGTCTGGTGAAATCGGCTCTTTCCCGCAGGAAAATCAAGATAACAGGACGAGACTCATTTCTTTCGAGTATAGAAACAATACTTTCCCGAGCTGATAGACGCATTTCTAAGGTTATCGAAGAGGCATGGAAACTGGGTGGTGGTTTCGCTGCTTGGGATGAGAATAATGATGTTTATATTTGGAAAGAAGCATTCGAGAATACCGAATATGATTTTAATAAACAGCTTTTACCACTCGATCCAAATGAAGTAGCCCCTTGGGAACTCGTCTCTAAAGGCGTTCCTAAATCTTTCTTATTAAATGAAAGAGAAAAGGCTTATTCAACAAAATATTCACCGAGTTGCTTTGAGCGTGGAGGGTGTAATAATTGCGGTATATGTGACTTTTATACTCAGGATGAATCAACAAGACAAAAAGCCCATGTTCCCAAAATAACATCGGTCAATTCCGATTATGGAAGAAGGGTAAAAACTCGGAGGATCAAACCTATTGCTTCTAATCTCGTTCGAGTCAGATATTCTAAAACAGGAAATACCAGATGGTTAGGGCATCTCGACACAACACGGACTTTAATCCGCGCTATTCGTAGAGCAGAATGGGATATGGCATATTCAGAGGGACATCACAAACACCCAAAAATTGCCTTCGGACCTCCTCTTCCAACTGGTTATCAAAGCAGAGCGGAATTTATGGATATCGAGTTTGTTTCCTCCATTCCATCAATACATGATTTATCATCCAACCTCCCAAATGGAATGGAAATTATTAATGATGAAAGAATATTTAAAAAGGGCAGTAGCCTTTTTGATTCCATAGGTGCTGCACTCTATAGAGTCTTCCTTCCAGAAGATATCGCCGAGCGCTATACAGAATCACTGGAAAGCCTATTTTTAAGAGATGTGATACCATTCACCCGTAGGGGGAAAGAAATTGATATTAAACGATTCTATAAAGCGCATTCATTTGAAAAGGCAGATAATAATGGAGTTAATTTATTCCTTATATTGAATTGCAATTCACAAGGTTCCGGCAGACCGGATGAATATATTTCTTTTGTCGGTATCAAGCAGCCCTTTGCTCATGGAATAGAATATATTCGTGAAGAGCTTATGGTTGAACATGCAGATATTTACTTTGACCCCTTTGGAGGAAGGTGGGGAACTTGGGATGAATGGATTTTACATGAACATAATTAAAGGTCTTCCGGCTAGAATGTTAACCTATCGCGCCCTTTTGGCAGCCCATAGAGGTGCTGGATTGGAAGGCTATCTCGATAGGCTTCTCGCTCAGGAGGCATTATCCATTCAGGATAACGCCCTGGCCTATGCTATATGCATGGCAGTATATAGACATCTTTTCAAAATCGATCGAATAATTGATGAGTTTACACCGAGCAAAAAAATCGATGATGAAATAAGAATAATCTTGCAGATGGGCACTGCTCAATGGCTTTATTTTTCTAAAATACCTAGCCATGCAATCGTATCTACATCTGTTGATTTGGTCCGCAAGATTAAAAAGAGCAGCGCAACAGGCTTCGTAAATGCTGTTATGCGAAAGATAACTTCCTCTAAAATTTATAGTTTTGATTATGCGAACGATATCGAGAAAATAAGTGTGGAATACTCACATCCGAGATGGCTTATTGAAAGATGGATAAAAAGATACGGCATGGATTTCACGATCGCCTTGGTCGAAGCAAACAATGAAGAACCACCATTGACTATTCGAGTTAACACTCGTGCTTTGAATGTCGAAGATATGCAGAACCAGCTTCTTTCAGTGGGTATTGCAAATTCGGCCGATGAAGACTATCCCGAATATTTAACTATCGAAGAAAAACGAAATCCAGCGATGCTCCCCGGATTTACCCAAGGCCATTTCACAGTTCAAGATCCAGCTTTTGGCCTCCCGGTTTGGATTCTTGCCCCAAGACCTGGAGAAAAGGTGCTGGAAATCGGTTGTGCCCCCGGGGGTAAGCTTTCCCATCTTGCTGAGATTGCGGGAGGCGATATTGAGCTTCATGGTGTCGATATATCACCCGAAAGGATCGGTTTTACAAGTAATAATCTTGATCGTTTAGGGCTTCTCGAAGATGTTCATCTTCAAATTGCCGATGTTTTAGATCTTGATATGAAAGGGTATTATGATGCTATATTGCTTGATGTGCCGTGTTCTTCTCTTGGTGTAATTCGTCGTCACCCGGAGATAAGATATAATAGAAAACCCGATGATATTGAAAGTTTGGCAATTCTTCAACACAAACTCATCGATAAGGCAGTATCGCTCTTAGCGCCAAGGGGTAGGCTTATTTATTGTTCTTGCTCGACAGAGCCACAGGAGGGTGAGGACCATTTTTCTGTGTTACCTGCTGGCATGAGATTTAAAAAGATAATATCTGGTATTCCGTCAAAATATAAAGAGGGTGATTTTGTCCGAACTTGGCCGCAAAGAGATAATCTCGATGGCGCTTTCATCGCGTCGGTCGAACTAGAAAGCTAAGTGTGCTTTCTGTTTTCCCTGTCTTTTTCAGCCTCTAATTCGCTGAATATGCATCCACACCAACGCTGGCGATAGAGCCCCATTTTCTTGCTTTCCGTAATACCTTTTCCCCATAAGGGTCTGAAATCTCGATATAGAAAGGTAATGCCATGTTTTGTGGCGGCGCTTTCTGCTGTTGAGATTATCGCCGAGTGATCTTGATATTTAGAATAAAGAAGTGTAGTGGTGAAAGCAGAAAAGCCCTCTTTTTTTGCTATTTTTGCTGTTTTTTCGAGTCGTTCGGAATAACAAAATTCGCACCTCTTACCCTTATCGAAACCCTCTAGAAGAAGCTTAAGGTTATCGTTTAGCAGATATTTATCTTCATATATTACCGGTAGATCGACAGCTTCTGCAAATTGCACTACAACTGAGCGCCTTTTTTTCCATTCGCCATATGGATGTATCGATGGATTGAACCATAAACCAGCAACGTCAAAATCCTCCTCTCGGAGGTTTTTAACACACATGACAGCACAGGGGGCACAACAAATATGAAGCAAGACTTTCATTGTATTTCTTCTATAAATTCCTCGAACAGAACCTCTTAAGGTTTTTGTTTTCGGTCTTTATTTTTGGATGGCAATTAGTTTATTTTATTGGGATTCTGCAACTTTACTTCGTTTCAGTTTATGACAATAGACCCTCGATTATCAAATCGACTGCTTCATCCTCGGAAAGACCCCTAGACAACAGAGTTTCGAGCTGTTTATTATCGACACTGCCAATAGCGGCTTCGTGTGTAACATGGGCTTTTGCGTTCTTAACCTCGACAATTGGCACTGCCTTGGCAGTTGCGTCATCTTGGACTATTTCTTTGCAATCGACATGGCCACGCGCATAAGGTGCATCGGCAATGAGGACGTTGTATATTTCGGCGCGTGCCCGATCTCGAACCGCTATTCGTGAATTTAAGACTCCCACCGCGTGTTCGCCTAAAAGATACGCAGATTCTTTTATCTTTATTATATCGTCGCCTTTGCCGCTTATCTTAGATGTCATCTCCATGGTGCTACCTGCTGCCACGGTGGTTTCATAATCGATGTCGATTAAACCAACACGCCCTTTGATTAATTCGAAATCCGTTTTGAAACGGGCATTTTCTGCAAGCTTAACCCTCGCTTTAGGAATTACTGTAATTCCCCCGAGAGGGCTGTGTATATGACGCTCGAGATATCGATATTCTGCGCCATTTTCGACTACAATTTCAGCATCCATAATATGCTTGACATCGACTGAGGATGGAAAAACGCAATGCGCGAATATGTTGATCTTTGCTCCTTCGCCGACTCGCACATTCATCCTAATGTGCTGCAGTGCGTATTCATGAAGAACACCGAAACATAAATGCACCGGTTTTTCGATAACGACCCCATTGAGAACATTCATAACCACGCGAACGCCGTCACTCATCTCTTCTGTGTAAACCTTAAGGCCTTTAACGAGTTTGCTGTCGGTGACTTTATTAAGGTTTATCGTTAAACGAGGCGCGGTTGGATCATGCATGAGGTTTTCCAAACCAGCTGCTGAATAAAGTTTTTTGGCGTCCATACTCATTTCCCTCCATTGAAGCTTGGGTGGTTTTTATGGTCGCAGGGAATGCACTGATGCGAGAAATATTTCGTTATTTTTGAAATATCGCCTTTGTCAACTATCTTGCCGCAACATATAAGAAATGCATTTTCAGCATGGCTTAAAACCTCCATGCTGTGCGTAATAAGGATAACTGTAGCACCTATCTCTTTCAGATATTTAAGGGATTCAAAAATCCGATTGAGTGAAGCAACATCGATTCCGGAATCGGGTTCATCGAGCATCACAAGTTTCGGTTTCATAGCGAGTATCGAAGCAAGCTCGATTTTCTTTCGTTCACCACCACTGAGTGTTTTATCGACAGCACGATTCAAATACTCGTCGGGATTGATTCCAACCTTGTCGAGAACGGAAGAAACCGCCTTTGGTGATTTATCCTTTGCGGAGGCTTTAATGAAGGCGCTAACCCTCATGCCCTCATATCGAGCCGGTTCTTGCCAAGCGAGTGTGATCCCGAGGCGCGCACGCTCGTCTATCGGCATGTTTTTTATAGACTTGCCCATAAATTGAATATCACCGGAAAAATGGCGATAGCCTTCGAGGCCCATAATAGTGAATGCTGTTGTTGATTTGCCGGCACCGTTTGGCCCGACCAAAGCATGAATATGGCCATCCCAGAAATCGATATTTAAACCGTCTAGAATTTTACTTCCACCGAGTTCGAGAGTTACATCTTTAATAATTAATTTGCCCATTATTTATCTTTTAACTCCTTAAGTTTAGAAAGCACCGCCTCTGCGTGTCCTTGAACCTTAACTTTGAGCCAATGGTAGGCGATTACTCCATTAGCGTCTATCAAGAGCGTGCTTCTCACTACACCGTGGTATTCTCTTCCGAAGTTTTTCTTGAGTTGCCATGCTCCATATTTTTCTATAACCTCGTGCGATGGATCGGAGAGAAGTAGAATAGATAATTCCTGTTTTTCGATAAATCTTGCGTGGCTTTGAGGTGAGTCAGGACTTATCCCGATAATCGAAGCCCCATTTTCCTCGAATTCCGGTTTCAGGGCACTGAATGCTTGGGCTTCTTTGGTGCAACCAGAAGTGTTGTCCTTAGGATAGAAGTAAAGAGCAATCCATTTTCCGTGGAACTCTGAGAGAGAATGCTCTTTGCTGTTAGCTGAAAGAAGTTGAAATTCAGGAGCAGGATTGCCGATTAATTTGTTTTTATTTTCCAACGTTATTCGACCTTACTATCGTTTTATATATTGTGAGGCATTTGGCTATTTTCAGAAGGTTTGTAGCCAATTCTATCGAAAGGATTGACTACTGAAGATGCTATGTTCTTGAGGTGTGCGCTTATTCTCTTCAGATACCTAGCGGCTAGAGCGACAAGAACACGTTGATTACATGTTAGCGTCAGATCGAGTTCCTCTTCTTGTATCATTTCAGCGATAATATTTTCGCATAGTTTTGAGTTAATTTGATGGATAGCCATCACCTCATGTGCGGTATTTGAATCTGCAATTTCGAATGCTTCTAGAGTTTTATCGAACATTTTGTCAACATTGCTGTTAACCGTGCGAAGTTGGTCTATGATCGGCGCAAAAGAAAACTGACGGCCATAGAGTCCCCATAACTCGAAAAAGTTTTTTGAATAATCACCTAGTCGCTCGATATCGACGGCAATAGTCGTAAGAACTAATGCTGCTGTTGTATCTTGTTTTCTTGAGATCGAAAGGTGTTCCAGAACTTTTTTTCTTGTGTCGATCTCGTATTTATTAATGAGTTTATCAGTTTCATATATCATATTTTTATCAGCTGATTCTCCAAGGAAAAGTGGGGCAGCGGCTCTTGTGAAAAACTCCTTTGCTATTTGTAGCATTTCAGATGTTTCCTTAAAGGCCTGCCGTAAAAGGTCATCATTGTTCCAGAGAGATAAAAGTTGCTTAAACATTTAAAATCCTTTCGTTAGGAATATTAAAAGTAATGGTATTCCGTAAAATAATAGGCAGATATATATAAGTGCAAAACCCCTTTTCTTCGTTACATAACTGGCTATAAACTTCGCCAAAGAAATTGGTATTTTACGAAGAGGATACCAAATAGCCATTCCTGAGAGGTTAAAAAGAAGATGGACAAAGGATGTAGCGATGGCGACAGGGCTTTGTGTGACAAGCGCGGCAAGAAGAGCTGTAATTGTTGTTCCGATATTGGAACCGATTGTATATGGGAAAACCTGCTCTAAAGACAATATGCCGGCCCCTACCAGGGGCACCGCTAGGGATGTAACCACCGAGCTCGACTGAATTATTGCTGTAAGTAACATACCGATAACAAGGCTTCTTAGAGGTTTGGCAAATAGATAGTTATGCAGTAAACGTTCTATCTTGCCAATAACGAGAGATTTCATTGCTTTAACTAGTTGAGTTAAAGCAACGAAAAGGAATGCAAAAGCTAAGACAAGGCCTAAAATACCTGCTAGTTTTGCATTGGATATGGAACCTGCGATTAAAGATAGAATAAATTCAGCCAGAGGAGAAACTAACACTTTCAGGGGACTAGCAATTTTAAAACCGCCAACACCGCAAAATATTCCGGATAGAAAAATAGCTGATTTTTCGAGGTAATGAGTGAAACTTTCGAGTGGCAAAAAGATTAAAACCGAAAGCATATTAAACACATCATGGATTATTGCGCCGGAAAATGCTCTTCTAAACTCGGTCGGTCTGGTTATATGGGCTAGGGAAACAAGCGAGTTTGTGACTGTGGTTCCTATGTTTGCCCCCATTATTATTGGGATAGCTCCCCGAATTGGCACAACTCCAGCTGCCACCATGCCCACTACAACAGAGGTTGTGCATGAGGAACTCTGCACAAGGCTAGTTGCCAATATCCCAATAAATAAACCGATAAGTGGATTGGAGGTTAAAGTGAATAGTCTCGAGGCAAAATCACTCCCGAACATCTTGAATGAGCATGACATCATCTCGATACTTACTAGAAATAAATATAAAAAGACAAATAATCCGACAACCTTCGATGTCGTAATTAATTTCTCTTTTAATTTTACGTCCAATTTAGCCCTTTCGGGTTATTTTTTTTCGAGCAGGACAGTGTCTTCATGAGTATATCTCGGAGTGCACATACAAAGGAAGACCAGTGGTGTATTGCTGGTGTTTTTAATCCTATGCGGCACGCCCGGGAGGTTGGCTATAGCATCACCTTTTTTTACTGGTTGTTGTTCGTTATTTATCTCCATCAACCCTTTGCCCTCGAGAATATAATATATTTCCTCCGAGGTTTTGTGAATATGGATTATAGTTGAATCGCCTGGATATACGATGGCTTCGGCTAGCGATTGGCGTTCAATGTTGCTATTAGCTGGAGACATTATCTCCCTAATTTCACTTTTATCTTTAGTGATAAAAGCCTCGATATCGTTTCTATTTATAACGAACATTTACACTCCTCTGAAGGCTGTCACGATTCGTGCTACGCCCTTCGGACGCACGAATCCTCACCTCGACACCAATTCTTCTCCCGCGCCAGCTTATTATTTTACTTCAATGACATATGGCATAAGATAGAGCGCTTCGTAATCTTCGAACGGAAAGATTGGTGCTTTTTTCAATTCATTCAGAACGGGCATTTGTTTGACCATGCTATCGAACATATTATCGACCATAGAGCTGGTTCCCGGAAGGAACCACAGTTCGAGGTTTTTTTCATCTGCGCCGGATTCTTGAACAATGTAATCCAGTGCATCGAGGAAACCACCCAAGGAATCCACAAGTCCTACCTCGTGGGCACGTTCGCCTGTCCACACGCGTCCTCGACCGAGAACATCTACGCTATCGACAGGAATTTCACGGCTATCTGCGACCCAATCCTTGAATATGTCGTAGAATCTAAGCGAACCACTTTGGATGCGTTCGCGTTGTTGAGTCGAGAATGTATCTGTTGAGGAATAGATGCCTGAATTTTGGCCTCGTTCGAATGTTGTTGTCGATATTCCGATTTTATCGTAAAGCCCGCCTAAAGCGAATTTCCCGGAAATGACTCCTATTGAGCCTGTTATTGTAACATTGTCGGCAAATATTTTCTTTGCTGGCATGGAAACGAGGTAGCCACCACTAGCGGCTGCATTACCCATGCTTACGACAAGAGGTTTTTTCTCTGCGGCATCGGTGAGGGCATGCGCCATAAGGTCGCTAGCTAGCGCGCTTCCTCCTCCGGAATTTACGCGTAGTAAAATGCCTTTTACAGATCTATTCTTCTTTGCAGCATTGACTGCCGCGATAATTTCCGTTTCTCCAACATTGGATCCTCCAAGAAGTCCACCGGACCCACCTTTTCCTTTAATAATATTACCTTCTATAACTATAACAGCTATTCGATCGGGTTCACCCCACTCCATTTTGCGATATTCTTGCATAGCGAAAATGCCGAATGGTTGTGGTTTGAGGTCTTTTTCTTTCTTGATAAATTTCTCAAACTGGTCGAAATACATAAGCGAATCGATGAGGCCTAGCGAGTCTGATTCTAGGTCGTTATATGGCCCATTATCGACAAGCTCTTTCGCTTTTTCAATTGTAATTCCGCGACTTTCGGCTATGCCAGAGAGGAATTCCTTGTTGTAAGAATCTAGAAGCTCGTTTATGTTTTGTGCGGCATATTCTGAAGGTTCACTTCTGGTAAACATCTCCATAGCGGACTTGTATTCGCCAATATTAACGAAATCAGGTTCGACACCTATCTTTTCAAATGTCCCCTTGAAAAACTTCATCTCGGCGCGAAGACCTAGAATGCCTATGCCGTTTCCAGATGGTGGAACAGCGATGAAATTAGCTACACTAGCGAGATAATAAGACAGGTTACCAAGATTGTCCGCATAGATATATATCTCTTTGCCATTAGCTTTAAATTCTTCGAATATATTCCTCAACTCCTCAGCCTGAGCGAAATCGAAACTAGGGGATTTATAACGAATAATAAGCGCCGATATCTGGTCATCTTCGGAGGCGCGCTGTATAGTCCTTAGAAGGTTAGCGAAGGTCTTTTTCTTGCCTTTAAAAATTCCTGACTGCGCCTTTTCGGCGTATTCGCCGTTTAGATCCAGACGAAGAGGATAACTGGGTAGCTTAAAAAGACTAGGCAAGCGTTTGGAACTTGCTAAGGAATATATAGTGTATTCTGACCATTCATCGTCGATTCCGCTGGAGGCCACAGCTCCAACGCCGCCGAATGGGTTATCTATTCGGATTCCAGCGGATATTTCATCTACAGTCTCGCCAAGAATGTCTTCACCCAGATAGTCATATCTACCGAAAAAGCGAATGCCGTCCAGAAGGTGAAGCTCTCCACCGACACCCCACCCCAGGTCTTCCCAATCGACATTGTTCTGTTTAAGCATATCGCCAAAGATGGTAACGCGCCATGTTTTTGGTCGCAATGCCAAACCAAGCCTATGGCCTTTCATTGCCTGAGTGTTTTCATAGGTCCAACCCGCAGAGACAAAATCCCACGGACGAACAATAGCACCAAATATCCATCCGTTACGCCAACCTTCGCCCCATGCGTCGGATGATGTCCATGTGCGTAGATAGCCCAATCCGAATGTGCGTTCACCTAGGCCTGCTCCTAGCGTCCAACGTTTCATGCCTACTATATTTTCGTATCCGCCACCGAGGCCATTCAAGTTGAAAAGAATACCGTGTGTGTTCTCTATGTTTAAAGCAGAACTAGAGTCACTAGAAAAACTCCCGAATATCGCTGATTCGGCGCCATGGTCGAGGCCAAGATATCCGGGATTAGTATGCATTCCCATGGGGTCGTCAATTGCGGCTGTTCCCCAATAAACGCCCTGCGCCACACAAAATCCCGCTAGTGCTAAAAGTATAAGCGCGCGGTTAAACGGTCTATTCATTCTCACTCCTTATTATTGTTTAACTAATTCCACTATCAAAATATCGGTTTTATTTATGATTTTCTGGAATTCTCCAAGATATCTTCTCTTTTATCTGCACAATCGGTGGGATTGTCGCAGGCTCAGTGTTTCTTCATCCTTTCATCGGGAAAACATGATATCGAGCATATGCATAAAAGGCAATAGCAAAATCGTTATCGTTCATTTCGATAAAGCGTTTGAGCCATGAAGGATACATCTCGAAAAAGCCTTTGTCATTAGCTCGTATAGAATCTCCATAATTTGATTTTTTGCTAAATTCCTTGTGCAAATATACAGAATTATCACCACTCTAAATTACGATTTTCCCATGTCTTGCGCAATGACAATTGAGATTTACCGCTACTGGAAGAGAAGCAATATGGCATGGATAGACTTCTATGAAAACATCGAGTGCGGTGGTTTTTCCTCCCATACCCATAGGCCCCACTCCGGTTTCGTTTATTTCAGACAATAAAGTATTTTCTAAATCAGCGTAAAACGGATTTTTGTTTCTTTGTCCTATATCTCTGAGGAGGGCTTTTTTTGCGAGAAAAGCGCATTTTTCAAATGTGCCACCGATTCCGACTCCAACAATTACAGGTGGACATGGATTCCCTCCGGCTTGGATAACAGAATGTAAAACGAATTTCCTCACGCCATCGATACCGTCGGCGGGTTTAAGCATGGCGATTCGGCTCATATTCTCACTTCCGCCACCCTTAGGAGCATATATAATTTCGATTCTATTACCTTCGACAATCTCAAGCCAAATTATTGGCGGTGTGTTATCGCCGGTATTCGATGCGCGGTCTAATGGGTCTCTGACAATTGATTTTCTCAGATAACCATTAAGATGCCCTTTGGATACCCCCTCTGCAATTGCAGAATATATATCTCCGTCTGCAATTTCGACTTCTCTCCCAAGCTTAACAAAAAAAACAGAAAAACCGGTGTCCTGACAAAGGGGGGAATTTTCAACAGATGCAAGTTGGGCATTTTGGATTATCTGTTCGAGAGTCCAAATTGCGATAGGATTGTCTTCGTGATTATAGCAGTCTTCGATTCGCTTAAGAACATCACATGGAAGATTTGCGCAAACAGAAATACATAAACGCTCGACGGCTTCAACAACCTTAGAGGCATGAATCGAGCGCATAATTTCCTCCAATATATTGAAAAGGAAAAATTACTTTTTCTTTTTTTTCTTTTGGCAAAATTCTAGAAAAGCGCTTGTTAGCTTTTCCACACCGTCTGCTCCTTTAGAAAGGGAGCAATCTGGCGCAATTCCAGAGACAGAAAAAAGTAGATTTTCTTGATCGAAAACGACCTCCTGAGGCCCTACTTTGACAGGTGCAATGCCAAGCGGCGATAAAATACCTGTAAGGCTGGCATCTTCACCCATGACAATAATTGGTTCTTCAGCAGATCTTTTGAGGGCTATCATAACAAGTGCACCACCGTAACCCATACTCCCAATGGGTTTTCCTCTAACGTGCATTCCGACGATAAGGTCTTGCACAGTCCTTACCACACGGGCATCTGCGCCTGCATCTTCAATGTCAGAAAGCAATGTTATGGGTCCGCGCCCACCCGGCACAATGAGCCCATCTAGATCTTGAGGGTCGATTTCAGCAACTGAAGCAATATCTCCACGAAGTATTGGCGAGCATTCGGCAAGTATATCGCGAATAGGAGTATATTTACCACGTCCCGCAGTAGGGACAAGGTCTTTTGGGATAAGATTTACAACCAACCCACCGAGCTTTTCAAGCTCGCGGTAAATCAATGTGACCTCGTGAATCTGCGTTCCGGTTTCGTAACCTAGACCAGAGAATAGTATTCCAATTTTACCGGGCAACTAATCTACTTTGTCGATTGTATCTATATTTACTGCTTTTTTGCCGTAACGATTTTTGCCAAATCTAACCATTCCATCGATCAAACTAAAAAGCGTGAAATCTCTGCCCATTCCGCAGTTTTCACCGGGATGGAATTTAGTCCCGTGTTGGCGGACTATTATACTTCCCGCGTTGATTCTCTCGCCAGAAAAAACCTTAACGCCAAGCCTTTGACCTTGAGAGTCCCTTCCATTGCGAGAACTCCCTACACCTTTCTTATGAGCCATATTGTCCTCCATCTACTTCTCTTAAACTCAGAAATATCATTAGTTTATTCATTTATTACTATATGGCAAGCAGTTTTTTTAAATTTATTCTTATATATTGAGGAAATGGTATCGGTTTTCATAAATAGTATGAGGAACATATTGTAGTTATTAACGACCATGCTTTAATTGATTTGGATTGACATAGTAAATTGATTTTTTATATTTCAATATTAAAAATTGGAGTTAAAATGGAAAAAATTTGGGCACCCTGGCGAATGGAATATATCGAGAGTTCCGGTGATAAAACCGGTTGTTTTTTGTGTGATGCTTTTGCATCGCTCGAAGACAGAGCTAATCTTGTTCTTGCAAGGCGTAAGCATGCTTTTCTTTTAATGAACCGCTATCCTTACACAAATGGTCACTTAATGGCTGTGCCAATCAAACATACTGGCGACTTGGACGATTTAAGCCCTGCCGAATTAACCGGGACTATGGAGTTAGTGAATGAATCTGTTCGGGCGCTGAGGGAAGTGATTTGTGCTCAGGGATTCAATATTGGTATCAATCTTGGGGCTGTCGCTGGAGCGGGTATGATAGACCATGTTCATATCCACATAGTCCCTCGATGGCTTGGAGATACGAATTTTATGCCAGTTTTGGGAGAAACTAAGGTTATTAGTGAACACCTACTCGAAACCTACGATAAACTCAAATCCTCTTTTGAATGATTAAGCGAATTGCCGCATCGATTTTTTTCACTATTTGTGCTCCGTTCCTTTTTTTTGGTTCGATTTTTGCTTATATTTCATTTAAAATTGCAGGCTTATTTGGAAAAAGTGTGTTGCTCGTTGTGAGCAGAATTGTCCATTTGCTTTGGGGCAGGTTTGCGGTATATTCCGCGCTATCATCCGTTCGAGTGGTGGGAAAAAAGAAGATTCCCCATGGGAAGGCAGTTGTGATGTATTCGAATCACGCGAGTTTTTTTGATATACCAATAATCTCAGGATTTGTTTTGCCCTCCGGTATCTATGTTGCGCGTAAGGGACTGGCTTTATCACCAGCAATAAAGGCCTCGGGAGGTGTGCTTATTGAGCAGAAGAGCACACGAAAGGAAATTAGAAACATTCGAGAGATAGTCTCCAAAATAAAAGCAGGTCGTTCTTTTATTATTTTCCCAGAGGGCACGCGCTCGCGCGATGGCTCTGTTGGTGAGCTGAAAGCTGGTTCTCTTAAAATAGCTCAGTGGGCGGAAGTTCCTGCTATACCAATAAGAATTGAAGGTTCGAGAGATTTGCTGGCAAGAGGTATGATGTGGCCAAAACCAAGCAAAATTGTTGTTTACATCGGCGATCCCATTACATGCGATGAGATACGAGCAGATTCGTCTGCAGTTTTGGAAAAAATAACCGATTTTTATACAAGAAACACGAATTAATGGGGGAGAAGAGATGGGCAAGACCATCGCTGAGAAAATTTTAGCTAAGAACGCTGGTATTGAGTCCGTTATGTCGGGACAGATTGTAACTTCGAGACCCGATGTAGTGCTTTCTCACGATAATAGCGCTGCGATAATCGGTCATTTCAAGAAACTGGGTGTAGAGAAGGTCAAAATCCCTGATAAAATAGTAATAGTATTAGATCATGTCACTCCAGCCGCTACGGAAATTTATGCTACAAATCATAAAAAGATTCGGGAGTTTGTAAATAAACAGGGGATAAGCCACTTTTTCGATATTGGACGCGGAATATGTCATCAAGTTCTACCGGAGGAGGGTTTTTCGACACCGGGAGCGCTTATTCTTGGAGCGGATAGCCATACAACATCGCATGGAGCATTTGGAGCATTTGCTGCTGGGATAGGCAGGAGCGAAGTAGCAGTTTTATGGGCTACGGGTGAACTATGGTTAAGAGTTCCCGAGAGCTTTATTATTCGTCTTTCTGAAGAATTTCACGAATTTGTGTCGCCGAAGGATTTAGCCCTTCATATTATAGGTAAAATCGGCGCCGATGGCGGGATTTATAAATCCATTGAATTCGCTGGACCAGGGCTTAAATCGCTGGGGATATCGGGCAGGTTTGTCCTGTCGAATATGGCAGCGGAGATGGGAGCTAAAGCGGGTATATGTCATCCGGATGATGAGGTGCTTCATTGGCTCGAGGGTAGGGCGAAACGAGAGTTGAAGCCCGTACTTCCAGATGACGATGCTATCTATGAGCGCGAATTTAATTTCGCTTTGGAAGATGTCGAGCCTATGATTGCTCGTCCACACACAGTGGATAATGTGGATTTGGCGAAAAACGCAGAGGATATTGTTCTTGATCAGGTGCTTATAGGAACATGCACAAATGGCAGGCTCGACGATCTTCACGCTGCACGAAAGATTCTCGGAGGAAGAAAGGTTGCGCGTGGTGTTCGAATGTTGGTTTTTCCAGCGAGCAGAGAGGTATATATATCAGCGGCTTCAGATGGCACATTTGCCTCATTGGCTGAGGCCGGTGCCACTATAATGAATCCCGGTTGTGGTCCATGCCTTGGTGCACATGAAGGTGTAATGGCGCCTGGTGAGGTTACACTTTCCACAGCAAACAGAAATTTTAAAGGCAGAATGGGTTGTCGTGATTCAGAGATATATCTTGCTAGCCCTTTCACCGCAGCGGCTTCGGCGATTACCGGTAGAATAACAGACCCAAGGGAGTTTCTATGATCATCGAAGGAAAGGTTTTTAAATATGGCGACGATGTTAACACTGATGTCATCTTTCCGGGAAAATACACATACGAGCCTTTTACACCCGAGCAGATGGCCGAGCACGCCCTCGAAGATCTAGACCCGACATTCAGGGGGCGATGCGAAGTAGGAGATATTATAGTATCAGGAAAGAACTTCGGTTGTGGGTCGAGTAGAGAACAAGCAGCAATTGCTATACATGCTGCTGGTTGCAGGGCGATAATCGCCCCGAGTTTTGCTAGGATATTTTATAGAAATTGCCTTAATAGCGGTTTATTTGCATTGACAAATAGCGAAATCCAGAGTAAAATTGTAAACTATGATAGGATCAAGATCGATATTGATAATGGAACTATCGAGGTTAATGGAGAAGTTTTTCGCTTTCCAAAGCCCTCCGAAGATGTTATCGGTATCCTGGAAGCAGGCGGTTTGATACCGTATACTCGTTTGAAACTTGAGACAACGAGGGGAGATAGGTGAACACAAACAAGGTCAAAGAGATACTCAAGATGATCGAGGAAAGTCCACTGGACCAATTAGAGATCGAAGTCAAACAGTTCGGAGGTAAGGGAATTCGCGTTCGAAAAGGTTCTCTTGCCAACTCTGATAGTTGTGATGTTCGCTCGCCGAATACAATAGATATGGTTGGTTCTTCATTTAAGGACACCACCTCAGCAAAGTCTTCGGAAAGCGAAAGTCTCGAAAGGGAGCTCAATGATAACCAGATCGAAATCGTTTCTCCGATTGTTGGCACTTTCTACCGAGCACTATCGCCAGATTCACCGCCTTATGTAGAAGAGGGCGAGTCGATTAGCGCTAATCAGGTTGTTTGCATTGTAGAGGCCATGAAGTTGATGAATGAGATTCAATCCGAGGTTTCTGGTGTAGTGGAGAAGATATTGGTTGAAAACAATCACCCTGTCGAATTTGGTCAAGTAATGTTTATAATTAACACCCAGAAGTAATATGTCAATCGATGTAATAAAACTACTTTCCCAAATGCCCTCGAAAGAAGTTTCGGATTTGCACCTTAGGGTCAACATGCCGCCAATATATCGTATTCACGGTAAGCTTGTTCCTGCACTTAGGGAGTTTCTTTCCAAAGAGGATATGGAGAATCTCATTCACCATATTTTGACTGAGAAGCAAAGGCAACGCTTCGATGAGGAATGGGAACTTGACATGGGTTTAAATGTTCCTACCGGCGAGCGTTTTCGTGTCAATATCTATCGCGAACGTGGAACTCCGGGAATAGCCTTCAGGCTTGTTAGCGCTCAAGTCCCAGATTTCAACGAGTTAAATCTTCCAAATATTTTGAAAAAGCTATCTACGCAACCTCGTGGATTATTATTAGTTACAGGTGTTACCGGTTCTGGTAAATCGACTACTCTTGCCTCTATGATAGATTTTGTTAACAGGAATAAAGGTGTCAATATTCTCACTATCGAAGACCCTATCGAATATGTTCATACAAATAGAAGGTCTATCATTGCTCAGCGAGAGATAGGAGGCGATTGCAGGTCTTTTGCTATGGGATTGAGGCAAGCTCTTCGACAGGATCCAGATGTTATTTTGGTTGGCGAGATTCGCGATGCAGATACTATGTCAATTGCCCTTTCGGCGGCGGATACAGGGCATTTGGTAATGAGCACACTTCACACTTTGGATAGCTTACAAACAATATATCGAATATTGTCATTTTTTCCGCCACATCAGCACCAGGAGATTCGACATCTGCTTTCGAGCACTTTACAAGCAGTTATCTCCCAACGGCTTGTTCCAAGAAGTGATAAACCCGGGCGTGTTCCTGCAGTAGAGATATTAATAGGCACAGGTGCGGTTCGAGAGTGTATTGTCGATTCATCTAAAACGACTTCGATTAGAGATTTAATATCTGAGGGTGCCAGTCAATATGGTATGCAGAGTTATGACCAGTCCCTGATGTGGTTTTACCAGAATGGTGCGATTTCACTTGAACTTGCTCTCGAAAACTCCACTAACCCAGATGATTTCAAGCTTCGCGTGGATGGTGTTCTCTCGGGTTCCGACCGCGGTTGGGCCGAGTTTGCCGCTACACAGAGTGATGTATCCCACGAGGAGAATGAAAACTCGATTAAGAAATCGAAAAAGAGTAGGGGGGATAAGTCCTCAGATGCTTAAGAAAGTTCTTGTCGCAAACAGGGGAGAGATTGCCCTGCGTGTGATTCGGGCCTGTCGCGAACTCGATATTCCGACGGTAGCTGTGTATTCGACGGCTGATAGGTTTAGTCTTCCTGTATTGCTTTCAAATGAATCAATCTGCATAGGTGCTCCTAAACCCTTCGAGAGTTATCTCGATTCGAGGAGGATTCTATCTGCTGCAATTATAAGCAATTCCGATGCTATACATCCAGGATATGGATTTTTAGCAGAGAATGCGGATTTCGCGGAGAAATGCTTCGCCCATGGTATAAAATTCATCGGGCCAACTGCGAATATGATTCGTCAGATGGGTGATAAAGTGAAGGCAAAAGAGATAATGGATGAAGTAGGCATACCGACTATACCCGGTTCTAAAGGATTAGTGGAAAGTTACGATAGGGCTTTGGCCGTTGCCGAAGAGATATCCTATCCCATTATGATCAAGGCTGCATATGGTGGTGGTGGTAAAGGGATGAGGATAGTCCGCAAACAGGATGAGCTCAAAGGGAGCTTTTCCATAGCAAAACTCGAGGCAGAGAATGCCTTTGGAAATTCTGGTGTTTATCTCGAACGATATGTAGAGAATCCGAGACATATAGAAGTGCAGCTTCTCGGCGACGGTAAAGGAAAAGTTATCTATCTGGGTGAGAGGGATTGTTCGATTCAAAGAAGGCATCAAAAACTTATAGAAGAATCGCCTTCACCTGCAGTTGATGAAATCACTAGAAAGATGATAGGCGAGACTGCCGCGCGAGGTGCTTCTGTGATAAAATATGAGGGAGCTGGCACTATCGAATTCCTTCTCGATGTGAGCGGCGATTTTTATTTTCTGGAGATGAACACGAGGATTCAAGTCGAGCATCCAGTGACTGAAAGCGTTGTAGATATGGATCTGGTGAAAGAGCAAATAAGAATAGCTAACGGATTGGGATTATCGAGGTCTCAAGATGATATTTCGCTTTCAGGACACGCAATAGAATGCCGTATCAATGCCGAGGATCCCTCGAAAGGTTTTGCACCAAGGCCTGGGAAGATAACTGCTTTTCATCCACCGGGAGGGCCCGGTGTTCGCGTCGATACACATGCTTATGCTGAATATGTTATTACGCCGTATTACGATTCCATGATAGCCAAACTTATTTGTCGTGGTCGTGATCGTGCCGAGGCACTTGCCCGAATGAACCGCGCGCTGGATGAATTTATTATCGAGGGAATTCCGACCACTATTCCATTTCATAAAAAGGTCATAAACGATCCAAATTTTATCGCAGGCGATTATAATACAGCTTTTATCGAACGCTTTTCGAATAATTTGTGATAAGCTTTTTTAATAAAAATTGATTATGTTACACCGAATCGATTCTAATCTAAAGGAGATCATCATGCCGAAGAAAAAAATAGCTGTTTTACCCGGTGACGGTGTAGGTAACGATGTCATGGAAGCCACTTTTATTGTTCTCGATCAATTAAAACCCGATGTCGATTATGAATGGGGAGATATTGGTTGGGAATTCTGGCGCACCGAGGGGGATGCACTACCCGAAAGGACTATCGAGCTTCTAAAAAGAACCGATGCCTGCCTTTTCGGAGCGATTACGAGCAAGCCTAAGGAAGAGTGTGAGGAGGAACTTGTCCCGGAACTGAGGGGCAAAGGATTGGTCTATCGTTCACCTATAGTTCAATTACGACAGTTGCTCGATCTATATGTGAACTATCGTCCCTGTAAGGCATATAAGAATAATCCACTTATTTACCGAGAGGGCATCGATTTACATGTTTTTAGGGAGAACACCGAGGGGCTTTATTCAGGTGTTGAGTATCATCCTTTAACGGATGATCTAAGAGCCAAAATGATCGAACACAATAAAAATCTGAAAAAATTCGAGGGAATCGATGGGGATGATATAGCGATCTCATGCAGGGTTTTCTCTCGGCGTGGATGCGAGAGAATAGTGCGTTCAGCGTTCGAGTTTGCAAAAACAAAGGGGTATAAGACAGTTACTGTCGTTGAAAAACCGAATGTAATCCGCGAAACCTCGGGATTAATGGTTCGCGAAGCGCGTAAAGTAGCCAGTGAATTCCCCGGGATAGAACTTTGGGAGACCAATGTCGATGCTATGTGCATGTGGTTACTGAAGAATCCCCTTGAATATAGCGTTCTTGTATCTAGCAATATGTTTGGAGACATTGTAAGTGATCTCTGCGCCCAATTGGTTGGAGGTTTAGGTTTTGCCAGCTCGGGAAGTTGGAGCGATCATTACGCGCTTTTCGAGCCCACGCATGGAAGTGCTCCAAAGTATTATGGGTTATATAAGGTCAATCCCATTGCGATGATACTTTCAACCGGCTTGATGCTTGATTATATCGGCGAATGCGATAAGGCTGTGGCTTTGGAAAGTGCCGTTGCAAAAGTTGTCGCCGATGGCAAGGTTAGGACATATGATATGGGCGGATCAAATTCAAGCTTAGAGCTTGGGGAAGCAATCGCAGCGAAACTATGATATAACACCGTTAAAGTATAGAATAGAGCAAAAAAGGTGAAATAATTTTGCCTTTTTTGCTCTATAAAATGATGCGTTGATTCTTTCCTTAAAAAAGAAAAATATTTATTGACAGAATTAAAGCCAATATATAGATTAAAAAGATTATACAGAAGTTGTGAGATTGGAAGTTAATACTTTTATTTACTTTGGAGGCATGTAGAGAATAATTGCGACTAATTAGTTAGTTTGACCAGCAAGCAAAGGGAGCGCATGAAAAGCAGGGGAGCCAATAATCGCTTCCATAGGATGTCGAGGCTGGTAAGTTATGGGGTTGCAGTATTCCTCTTGACTCTACCCGCTAAAGTCGCTTTTTCTTTTGAAAATGTGCGACCTTGTTGTTGTGCCGGTTATCAATACCCAACTCAACAATCGGAACTTTATTCTCAGGTAGAGGCCTTTCTAAAGCTCTATCCTACCGAATCCCAATTTAGCAGTATTCAGGCCATCATCGCTCCACAGGCGCCTTATGTATATATCGGCCCTATTCTAGGTGCTGCCTATTCGAATCTGATAAATAAGAATTTTGATAGAATTATTATTCTCGGATATGACCCGACAGCAATAGTGCCGACTTTGTATATCGGTGCAAAGATAGCCACGCCCTTGGGACAATTGCGTTCTGATGATGTGCTCGCTTCTCGATTAATCGATGAATCCAACATCAAATTCGAAATAGTCGATGCGGAATATCCCCTTCCCGGATCCATAGAGGCCCAATTGCCATTTTTGCAATATCTCTATGGTGAAAGACCACTGCTTGCGATAGGATTGGGAGGACAAACTTCTCAAGAGGCTATTAAATTGGGTAATTCGATCTCAGAGATTGTGGGCGATAGTAGAACTCTAATTATTGGTGTGTCGAATCTCTCTCAATATTATGATTCTGGTTCTGGAGAGGGAATGGATAGACTTCTTATAGATAGGTTAAAAGGGTTTGAGTTAGAAAAAATGGGCATCGAATTCGAACAGGGTAGGATACAAGCGGAAAGTCCTGCCGTTCTCATTGCTACCTTGCAAATTGCTCAAGAAAACGAAGCGGATTATATCGAAATACTACGCTATGCAAATTCGGCTGTTTTAAGCGGAGATCAGCAATCGACAGTTGGTTACCTCACTGCTGCTATTGGAAATAAAAAACCTTCTACAGGCGAGATTGAGTGTTTTTCCACCGACGAGGAGAAATATCTTCTTAATTTAGCACGAATGGCGATTAAAGATGTGTTGGCAATTCCTCGAGAACCCGAAATATCCCAACAGAAGCCAACTGATAATGTCCACCCAGATGGTATTTATCTTACAATCGATTATCAAGGCAAAATCAGAGGAGGATGTAGCCTTCTTTTTTCCGGTCAACCAATCGACGATTTAATCTCAAGTGCTGCACAATCGGCAGCTTTTAATGATCCCAGGTTCAATCCTATTACTTTTGAAGAATTAAATGATCTTAATATAACTTTGCATATGCTCTTTAATGCTCGAAGAATAAATTCTCCCTCTAATTTCGATCCAAATAAAGACGCGATTTTTATCAGCAAAGGAAGTTATTCGGCTCTAGTTTTTCCGGGAGAACTTAATTTATTGCTCAAAAAGGAAGAGATTCTCGGTAGAGCTTGTATTAATGCTGGCCTGCTGTCGAATTGTTGGCGTCAAAACGAAACAAGTGTTTGGTCTTTTGATATCCAGATTGTAAAGGAGGAAAGGTGAACAGGCCTATTCCCAGAAGGTTTAGGGGGGAACCGGAGATAGAAAGGAAACGGAATAGGAGTTTCTCGCTTATAGATTTTTTAAAAGGGTTCAGGTTGCCGGGTTTATTTATTCTAATTGGTATTTTAACAGTAGCAATTTTCCATTTCCTTGGGGGCGAGACTCAAGCAAAACCAATTACTCCGGAAATTCAGTTATCCTCTCTCGATGTAAAATGCAGGCTTTGTGGTGAGATCAAGCGGGACGAGTCACTTTATATCTCTCTTACAAATGCAGGTATGACTCCGCGAATAGTATATGATATCAATTGCGCTTTCGATGGAGTGTTCGATCCCAAAAAAATAATGCCCGGAGATAGATATACCATAGATACCGATAATGAGGGCAAACTGGTCGAGTTCGAACTGGAGCGTTCTCCATGGGAGCATTATAGAATTAAACGCCAATGTGATACACTTCTGGGCGTTAAGGATACAATCCCTTTAACTTATGTTATCAAGGCTGCAAAAGGTGAAGTCAGCAATACTCTTTGGGAATCCATGGTTAATAAAGGTATTCCTGCTGAAGTTATTCTTAGGTTCACCGATATCCTTTCTTTTAATGTTGATTTTCTCACTGAAACCCGTGATGGCCAGCGCTTTGCGCTTCTTTATGAAGAATATATATTTCATGGTGATGTTATAAAGGTAGGGCGAGTTGTGGCCGCCGAATATTGGATTTCAGATACAAGTTATGGCGGGATTTATTACATGGACCCAGACAGTGTCTCGGGATATTATACACTGAGTGGCAAAAACACTAAGAAGGCGCTTTTAAAGACACCGCTTACTTACAGACGAATATCGAGTTATTTTTCAAAGAGCCGTTTTCATCCGATTTTAAAAATCTATCGGCCGCATCTCGGTGTTGACTATGCTGCTCCATCTGGAACGCCAGTTTCTGCCTCGGGTTCCGGCGTGGTAACTTTCGCTGGTTGGAAGGGTGGTTATGGCAATTTTATACAGATTAAGCACGAAGGTAACATCGTGACTATGTATGGTCACCTTAAGGGATTCGCAGGTGGAATAAAAAAGGGTGTCCGAGTGAAACAAGGACAACTTATCGGTTATGTCGGGACTACGGGACTTTCTACCGGGCCACATCTAGATTACAGGGTTAAAGTTAGAGGAGATTTTGTTAATCCCTTGCGCTATGCCTTCCCCGATGGCCCGCCTGTTAAAAATAAGTATATAAGTGATTTCAAGGAAAAGGCAGTGGATTATATTGGTCTTCTTGAAGCACTAACAGAAAATAATTTCGCTGTAAGGACTCAATGATTAAACTTGACTTTTTGCAAATAATGTTTTAATTAATAAGCTTGTTTGAAGTCGTTATTAGTATGGGAAATGGAAAATATTGTTAAGTATAAGTTTGAATAGAAAGAATTTTATTTTTAATCCGATACTCCCGAGGAAGGGGGCATTAATGGAATTTAACGCAAGAATAACGAGTGTCGCTATTGTATGCGTATTGCTTTTAGGTTCGGGCGTTCTTTTTGCTCAACCTACGGAACCACTTTGCGCAGATTTAGTGACAACCGGTTACGGCCTTATTGGTGATACCCTCGAAGGCGATTTGGTGCTTTCAGGATTCGTTAAAGGGCACAGTGTTTCGCTTGAAGTGATGCCGATGTGTGTTTCTCCAACGCGCCAATACCGTTTTTTCCGCACACCACTGGGAGCTTCGGTGCCTGATCTACAGACAGATTGGATGCCGATGGCATACACCAATATGGATGGTGGTGGTGACAGCGAAGTATTCAAATACTATGCCGCCGTGACCGACGGTGATACAGTGACGTATTCCAATCCTGACGAGGATCCTGCAATGGACCTCTGGCTTATGCACGATTGGTATCGTCCTGACCGTATCGAGGGGATTTCGACTTACTATTATCCGAGCCCCACGCGCATTCGTATCAACTGGTATAAAGGCACTGACAGCGCTTCTGGAGTTTATAAATATTATATTTATCGAGCTCCAAGTGGCCTAGGATATACACTCGAGTATATCGATCCTACCGAAACTCCTATCGATTCGGTTCTAGATGATGGTCGTGCTTGGTATGATTGGTCGGATTATGAAGTTACTCCGGATGAATGTTACTGGTATGTTATTGTCCCGATGGACAAAGCTGGATGGATACGCAGGGATGGCAATGATATTTTCCGTCGTTGCGCCGCAGTTTCCGGTTTTGGATTCCCGCCTTGCGCTCAACTTCAGCCGCTAGACAGATATCATGTCGGTGGTGGTGTGACAATTCGCGTTAATCTCGATGCTTGCCCCGGCGACCCCGACGAGGTAGTTCAATATCGGTTCCGCAAGTATGGTGTCTTTATTGATTCGGTTTCCGGCGATCCCGATATGTATATCATGGATGAAACGGACTGGACGGATACACCGTTCTACTTCTTCTCGACGATGGAGTGTTCGACATACACATTTAGTGCACAGGCGAGATACCTCGGAGGAACGACAAGTCCTTGGTCTCACCTTATACCGACCTATCCACTTACCACAAACGATCCCACGCCTCCGGGGTGCCCGGATGAAATGTTCGCGCATTCGTATGGCGAGGATGGTATATATGTTCATTTCGAGCAAGATCCGGGGGACGATTGTGGAAGTGGAATCCTCGGTTATCACCTTTTCCGTTTCCCTGCCGATTCGATCAGCGATCATCTTCCACCGGACTCCAGCGATATTGCTGATTATGTGCTCTGGGAATATTATGTGAACGAAGAGGGGATTTATACATTCCAGGATGATGGCCCGACCGACCCGGTTATTGATCTTATAGATAATGTCACATATTATTATGTAGTATGTCCTTATGATTCTGCTGGCTGGACAAATTGGCTTGATTGTGGGGATCTTCAGATAGATACCGCAACTGTTGATAAGGGCGTTGCCGCGCCAATGGCAAATAGGCTTCCGGCATATGCTTGCGATGGGGAGATTTATGTTGAATTCGTAGATACAACCCGTTGTGATGCCACCGAGGTCGAGATACAATGGTCGGCGGAACCGGAATTTGGCGGCGCGACATTCGTCGGCGTTGGCCCGATACCATTACACGGTGATACCGCGATCGGCGGTTTCTTCGATTTCACGAACCATGACGACGGTATCTGCACTAACTGGGATACGCTACAAGTCAATATCAGTGGTCTTTATGAAACACAGTGGTTCTTCCGCGCGCGTTTCTACGATATTCACAGCAACGTTTCCGAGTGGAGCAATATTTCTATAACACGCGTTGATAATACTCCGCCAACGACAACGAGCATTATTAATGTTCAGTCTTTCTCGGATAGCGTTAATACTGTCGATATTCTTTTGAACTGGGATGAAAGTGATTTCAACGATGCTGATGGAATTGGTATCGATTCGGTAAAAGTCTATCGTTCAGCAATGGCAGGCGATTTAGGAACCGTAATTGCCACAGTTTCCAAATTTGATAACAAGTTCGTCGATTACGATCCTGTTCCGACGAACAACTGGCACGATAATGTTTATCGAGTGGTGCCTTATGATTATTGCGGACATATGAACACCGAGGGCGGCCAAGGTTGTTTTGCAGCACTTGGACAGCATCCGCCGGCAGTCCCGCGTATCGACACGGTTCTTGTTAGTCACTATCTCGATTCCTTCACTATAGTATGGTCGGATACCGGCATAAGCCCGCTTACGACGAAATATGTTCTTCGCCACGGTGGAACCGAAAGCTGGCTTTGGATCGGCGACACAATTATCGCCCCCAATACTCACCTCGGCACGGTGCCTTCGCATCGCTACACCTTCCCAATAGAGGAACTTTTCGGTGGCCCGAGGCATTATTTCATGATGTATGCCCTTGATGGTGAATCCCCGGCTAACCAGAGCGGTTGGTCAGAGGTTTTTGCTTTCGATCTTCCTGAGGCGTTGACCGTCACGGATACTATTCATATTCGCGCTGGATGGAACTTTATCAGTCTTCCGGTTATGCCAGCCAATAATGAGGCTAATGTCATATTCCCCGGTGGACTTGATTATTATGAATGGAATCCAACGACCTCGATATATGATCCGATTACTGTTATGCAACCGGGTAAAGCCTATTGGGTGCTTATGTCATCCACAGCGGATTATCCGATTACAGGTATTCCTGTGGTCAGAGTCGAGGAGACTGAAATTGGCCCTGGATGGTGGAGTATTGGAACTCCTTATGATTCTACTGTTGCAATGCTTGGGAGCGGTTTTACCTGGGACGGAACCGGTTGGGCACGAGCCTACGGTTACGATGGTGAAACACCTTATTATACGACAACCCATCTGAATGGTGGAGAGGCGTATTGGCTTCTTCTCAGCGGAACAGGGGATTTTTATTCCGAAGCTGGAATGGCTAAAGGGATAGTCGATGATCCGGTTATCGATTGGAACATAAACATCGATATAGATGGCAGTCCCATCGAACTGGCATATTCGACTCACGCCGAAAGCGGAATCGATGCGGCAGATATTGTAATGCCGCCTGCGCCGCCATCGGGTGCCTTCAGCCCATGTTTCGTTGACGAATCTGGCTATCGTTACTTGCGCGAGGTAAGGCCGGATGGTGTATGGAATATCTCGGCGCCATATGGCTCTATCATTAGCTGGAACGCAAAGGCGCTTCCTTCGGTTGAACTTGAGATTGTTACCGATTTTGGGACGTTTGATATGCACAAGGTTGAAAGCATAGAATTCCTTGGGACAGCGAAAGTTGTTACAAAGGGCGTTCTTCCGACCGAGTTTACTCTTGGTCAGAATGTTCCAAATCCATTCAATGCTACATCTACGGTGCCGTTCAGCGTTCCGGTGGATTCAAGAGTGTCCATTAAGATATACGACATCAATGGCCACACGATTTCGACCCTCGTCGAGAGCTATGTCGAGGTTGGAAGCCATCGTGTTGTTTGGGATGGTTTGGACGATCTCGGACGATCTGTTCCTTGTGGAATTTACCTTTGTAGGATGGAAGCGGGGAGCTTTGCCGAGACAAGGCGAATGCTTCTAGTGAAATAGTATCAACCAACTGGATATGAGTAGTTATGATAAAAATAAACATAAAGGATAAGGAGCGAGCCTTGAGAGTAAAGACTATGCCTATTATACTCGGTATTCTGGCTCTCGGGCTTTTTGGAAGCCTGTTAGCGCAATCAGCGCCTGTAGTTGAGCCGGAGCCGGCATATACTGCGGGACATGTCAACCCTTTGCTGTGGTCCGAACCTACAAGCTATAGTGTTACAATTTCAGCTTGGGAGATTTGGGTTGATACAGCATCTACCGGATTTCCTGATTGGCCGGATTCGGCCTATGAGGAGCTTTTGGGACCAGATAGAATCTCTATCGGCCCGATACCGGTGACAGATGCTGCTGATTTCGGTTCTACCTACGGAAGCGAATATGCTTATCCGATCGGTAGCGGTGTTTATGGCGATTCCGACGATCCTCTTACTTCAGGATTGCGGTATTGTTATAAAGTGCGTTATCGTTGGTACACACCGCCTTCAACTTACGGGTTCTCCGATTGGTCTGAGACACATTGTAGTGTTCAGGATGCCGCACCACCTACTGTCGAAATTGATTCTTTACCGGATTGGTGGAATACCGATGAGGTATCGATTCATTATATAGCCAATGATGCCCTCGTTGGTGAAGTCGATAGTGTGGTATTATATTACAGAATGCCGCCTTCGACCGATTGGATTAGGGTGTTTGCAGAAGCACCGCCACCACCTGGTTACGACGACTATATGGAATTTGATATTACAGGAACCGGCGATGGTGAATACGAGTTTTTCATCGGCGCATGGGATGCCTTGGGCAATGGAACCATTCCACTGGGAACGCTTCATGCCCCAATGGCTGACACAAGGGTTGATGATACTGATCCGACAAGTGCCATTATAGAAACGGAAGATTTACCGCTTTATTATACAGGTTGGCCCGAAGGAATTAATCTATTTTTCTCAGCCTCTGATTCATATAGCGGTTTAACAGCAGTCTATCTTGATACCGATTACGGCGATACTCCGCCGTTACCTTTCGATAGTCTATTTTTCCCGGCTGTGGAAAGTGTCACGCGCGATACCTTCGTATTTTCACGCACCGAGAATGGCGAGTGGAACATTCGTGCTAGAGCTGTCGATTTGGCCGGTAATCATGAATCAGAAACGACCTGGGATTGGACTTTTTATGTCGATACTCAGGAGCCTGAGTTTACTTCGACAACGGTTATAGACTCGACAACGGTTTCCCATCGCTATGATGTTCCTGCAATGCATGGCTGGACAAACTCTCGGGCCGTCAAAGTAACGCCCGAAAGCGCTATCGACCCATTGGTTGATGGTTATGCCAGCGGCTTGGATACCGTTTCGGTTGCCTCGAATTCGGCATTCACCGAGGATTATATGGCTTTTGTGGCAGGAACACCGCCCTATATTTGGATTACTTCGGATGACGACGGCGCAAAGGAAGCATATGTCCATCTCAAGGACAGAGCTACTAATATCAGCGAGTCGAGGTTTGGGGTAATCGAACTCGATACCGAGGTTCCGGTTCTTTCGGCATGCACACTTTGGAACCATGTAACGCCGGATACCTACACCGACACAACGGTTTCGCTCACTGTCGATGTTACCGCTAATCTCGATCCTTATTACGGCTCGGCCAGCGGAATATACTTCGCGCAGAATGCTTCCAATCTTAATTCCATTGATACTGACGATTGGCAGGCGGTAGATGGCGATTATACATTTACCTTCGATGGCTTCTCATCGGGCGAGTGGATGACGCTTTATGTTGTAGTTCGCGATAGTGCTGGTAACGTTAGCGAAGCTGCGATAGATAGCATAAGGTATATTCATGGAAATAAGTGGGTCGAAATATTCAATATTCGCGATATCGACGGCCCCGATGTTACAGGAAGATACACCGATACAACCGAAATATCTATTGAGATAGCATACGGTAATGGAATAGATACATTATTGGTTTGGGATGGAAGCTCCATGTTGGGATTACCCGATACTGTTTTCCCTGTGGACGATCCTACCGGTGATTCGGATACGATAACCATAATTGGCAAACTTGAAAGGACAGACGGTTGGCATACATTGTCCGTTCGCGGAAAGACCGATTATGATATTATCCTCACAGATCCGGATACTGCTTCGATAGAGCTTGATATTCAGCATCCGACGGTTCCAGATTTTCTCGTGTTAGACCTTACGATACACACAGAACCTTCAGGTCCTGCAGATGTTGCCGATACAGGTTGGACGAACGATGCAGATGTTAAAGGCATGTTCACTGGCAGCTACGACACAGGTGGCGAATCCAGTGGAACCGGCCTTTATAGGTATAAGGTATCCATCGATACTCTAGTTCTCGGCACTGATGCATTCCCGGGGACTTATCAAGTTGACTTTGCGCTTCCAGTCGCTGATGGCCCTAGTGATGTTATCGGTGATGTTCAGGATTCCAGCGGGAATTGGGCCTCTGAAGATGCCGACCCGATTTTCAACATTAAACTCGATACACATATTCCGACTATAGACTCGATCCAGCTTTTAGATGCTACAAGTCTTTCACCGGATTATACCGACGATCCAAGTATCGTTGTTAAGATTTTCGGCGATGATGATCCATACACGCCGGCTTATGCATCGATTTTCGAGGATGGAACGGATTATCCAAATATCGTCCGCTCGATACGCCGTTCATTCAGTTCGGGGACATTAAGTTATATGCTTACAGATACGCTCACAGGCGGTATTAAGACGGTTTATGTTGCTCTTATGGATAGAGCTGGGAATATCTCGGCGATTTCTTCGGCCACAATCGTATATAATAAGGAAATCGTTCTCGACATGTCGCTTTACGACTGCGATAGCGAACCAGAGAATAATGAATGCACGAATGACCCAACTGTTGGTGTGCATTTGTTTGCTTATGGAACTCCGGCTGCAGCTTATATTCTTTCCGAGACACCGGGCGGTTTGCCCGAACCTGACGACCCGCGTTGGATAGACTATCCCGAGAGCGGTGATACTTTATTTACCATGGTATTGGATGCCACCGAAGGCGAAAAAGTTATTTATGGATGGCTTCTTTCCGAGAGCTATATAGTCAGTGAGATGGACGAAGACACTATCTATCTTGACATGACAGCACCGGAACAGAATGAGGGGTTCTTCGTATGGGATACCACTTCGGGAGATAACTTCCCCACCATATTTAAAGCGGCTATGGGCTGGTCGAACGAGAGTTATATATTTGCGCAGGTGCCTTTCTCCTATGATGAGGGCTGTGGAACCGATAGTATAAAGTTCTCTGGTGGTATCGACCTTGAGCTCTGGAGAGACATCGACCATGTTATTGATATCGAGGAACATAGTATTTCATTGGACTTCAGAACGGATAGTCTTCCATTGGTTATCGACACAGACTCCGAGGGTAGAAAGCAGATAGTTTCGCGTCTTCGCGACTCCGCAGGTAATTGGGGCAATGTTTTCGATCCATTGAGTCAGATAACCATACACGGCGGTTACGATGTTACCGCACCTGATTTCGATTTTCTCGATGTTTTCAGTGAAGAGGTTACGGATAGCGTTACTTCGGTGCTTCCGAACTCTCTTCCAATAAAATTCATGGACGACCCCGCACCGGGCTTTCTCTGGAAAGTTTGCTGGCAGATCGACTCCGATCCAACCAGGATAAGTTGCACGACTTACGATTCAACCTGGGATACGCCTGCCGATAGTATTTTCTATGCGGCTTTCCCGGGCGATTTAACAAGTGGTCTTGTTCCCGATCAGCATTACGATCTCAGTATAGTAGTGATCGATTCGGCGGGTAATCCAAGCGATCTTAAAACAGCGGATCTATTAATAATACCGGATTCAATCGAGTTCGCTTTCGAGGTTGTCGATACTAATGATCTCGAAGATAGCGATTACTGTGGCGAAGTAACTGTCGCCACGCATGTTATGATGGATAATCCTCCGGATTATATGAGATTCGGCGAAAGCGCAAGCGGTTTAGGTAGCTGGATGGATTATTCCGAATATGGGGAGTTCACGTTTAGCTCCAGCTTGAACCAGATGAAATATGTCTATGCTCAGATTCGTTATGGAACACAGGAATCAAAGATTGCGGTAGATTCAATCATTCTCGATACTCAGAATCCAAGCGTTTCTAATATCGAAGCCTTCGATATATCGACTGGCGATAGATATTATTCGGACGATGTGGAAATTGGATTTAAGGCCTATGGTGCCAGCGATCCTAATCCGGGTATTGTGGGTGCTATGCTCATTGCTGAGGATGCAGATTTTACACTGAATGTTCAGAAGTGTGAACTCGATCTTACTGATACAACTTGCACTTATACTGCTTCAGAACTTGCAGATATAGATGATGATGCCTCAGCTTCCGGTGAAATTCGACAGGATGCTAGAGTATTTTGGGTGAAGTTGCTCGACCGCGCCGAGAACCCGGCTTCGATTAAAATGCCCGCTATTGTTATAGATTTAGATGAAGAGCTTGTGACCAACTTCCCAAATCCTTTCGATCCGACGGAAGAACCCACTATTGTTAGGGTCAAGGGGATTTCGATAGGTGGATCGGTAGAGGTTAGTATCTATGATAATTATGGTAACTTGGTATGGAATACGACAGTCTCCGCTCTCGGTGGAAGTAAAACAGTTGATGTTTTGTGGAACGGCAAGAACGGAAAGGGTGATGTTGTTGCCGGAGGAGTTTATGTGGCAATTGTAGAGGTCGAAGGAGAAATCATAAAACGCAAAATAGCTGTATGGAAGGGGGGTGAGTAGTCATGAGTAGAAAATTTAAACTCGACTATCTCTGGATTATCCCGCTTTTCGCATTGGTTTCTTTCTCAGCTTTCGCTCAGGATGGCAGTGCCGGTCAAGCCGGGGAGCTTCTCCGTAGTGGACTCGATGCAAGGAGTTTCTCTATGGGCAGAGCATATACTGTAATGCCCACAGGGGGCGATGCCCTCGTTTGGAATCCCGCCGGATTAGGAAAACTCGGACGCTGGGAATTTCGTTTCATGCATGCTCAAGGCTATGTCGATAGCAGAACCGAATACGGAAGTTTCGCTATTCCTATCGGGGATCTCGGTGGTTTTGGTATAGGCTTTGCCAATGAAGGAGTGACCTCTATAGAGGGCCGCGATGCTTTCAACCGTTCTACCGAAGAAATTTCTTGGGGAGAATCAGCCGCTCTGTTTGGTTGGGGTCGGGCGTTCATGCAGAACAAATTGTATGGTGGTCTTACCGCTAAATATGTGATGCAGAATATGGGAGACGAATCCGCAAATGGTTTTGGCGGCGTCGATGTCGGCTTTCTGTCTAAAGAATTCATGTTTAAATATCGCGTTGGTTTGACGCTTCAGAACCTCGGTGCAGCCGAGGTAGCTGGTGATGCCTATCCGATGACCGTTCGAGCTGGCGTCGGTTGGAGGGTTCTTAATGACCTTTATGTTACAGCCGATGGTGAGATGGTTTCTGGAAGGGATATTTCACCGCGAGTCGGCGCTGAATATCATCTTGGATGGGTAGCAATCCGCGCAGGATACGATATAATGAAGCCAGAGCTTACATTCGGACTTGGGTTGATGATCGACAATATAGCCGGTAGAGTTGCAGGGACTTATCCGAGATTAGATTATGCCGGAGGAGCATTAGCGCCGATAGGCAATAATTTTGCGAGAGTTTCTTTGACTCTTATGGGCGAGGAAATGAGCAAACTTGAGGATATTGAAGGTGATCCGTGTTCACAGTTATCGACCATTGAACCGCATATGAGTAAGCGCGGTTTTGTTGGAGCGAAAGCAAACTTGATCTACGGAGAATGCCGTTTCAAGGCTGAAGCTCTTGAAGCACCATTTGACATTGAACCTCGTTTTGGCGAAATTCATCCCTTCTTCAATTCTGCCTATTATGGTAAGTATGGTTCTAACTGGATGACCGAGATAGTTACGGATACTCTAGCTCAGACTGTATTTAGCCAGAAAACACATTATATGTATGCTGAAACGCGTATGGCTAAAGGCATAGATGAAGAAGCCAAAATCCTTCTTGATCAATTGATTTCGGCAGGTGGCGACAGCGCTCAATATGACCTTCGCCTTCAATATGATCTAGCTTTGATCAATGAAGAATTAGGCGAAACTGACGCGGCACTTAAGGACTACGAGTCTATCGCAGGGAAGAATGTAGATGACCCTGTTAAGGTTCTCGCTCTTTATCGTGCAGCAAATATACTCAGAGATAGAGATAAGACGAAGGCAATTAATTACCTAGAGACTTTAGTAAGTAAATATGGATCAGGCTTTTATGATGAAAGCGGTGAAAGAATCGGCTATCCCATGTTCCCCAAGTATATGGATAACTCGATTGCCGATGACGCTACGATCCTGTTAGCCGATATTATTTTCTCCACTGCAAGCGGAGACCCAACCGTGCTTCGTAAAGCATTGGGACTTTATCTAGATGTTTTAATTTACTATCCGGATATGCAAGCTTCGATTCGTCGTGAAGCTGCGGAAAAAGCCGCTATATGTTTCGAAGAACTTGGAGATTCCGCGAGCGCAGCTTCGATGCGCTCGAAAGCGGGTGAGATTTAATTATGAAAAACCAAAAAACCAATATAACTAATATGTTTCCCAAGGAGGAACAAATGAAGTTTAACCGCATCGCAAACGGCGTGATGCTGGCAGTGCTTTTCGGAATTATTGCAATTTGTGGAACCCTAGCGGCGCAAGCGCCAGCTGAACTGGATTCTATTTGGTTGCATACTTCCGATGCCAAGTGGGAGAAAACCGACGAAGGTTTTAATCTCACGATGTCATGGGAGCTTTACATCAAGAAAGCTCAAGATAAAAAAGGCTCTAAATTTTCAGGTGAATGGACTAAACTTTCTCCTGAGAATGTAGAGTATACTTATCGCGTAGAAGTAGCTACTGATTCGGTTTTCAGCCAAATCGATAAGACTCAGGAAACTAATGAGGCTTCGCTAGTAATCCGCGATCTAAACTTTGACAAGTTTTATACTTCCAGAGTGCGTATTGTAGATCCTCCGGTCAATTATCGAGACGATTTCGCTGCCGGAACGATTTATAAACATGAAAAGGAAACCGGCGGAAAAAGCGAAGAACGAAAAGGCGTTATTGGTTTCTTACTTTTCGCCTTCGATAAGGGCGGATGGCAAACCTACGTTATTATTGCTCTCGCTTTATTGGGAATCCTGGGAGTTATGCCGATAACATGGTATAGACTTCGTTTGGCGAATATCTTCCCGCCGAATAAACCCGGGTTCTTATATTCGGCTTTGCCTTTCGATAGAACCGGGAAATGCGATCATCTATCGCCTAAGGGCAATGTCTTTGTTCGCGAAGTGGCAAAATATTGGTCGCGGGCTATGGCGGCTATGGCATCCGATCCCTCGAATTGGGAGAGCACCGATGCTTTTATTAAAGCTACGGCTCAAGAACAAGAGGAAGTTAAGAAGCGCCGTTGGATCGAAGAGGGTCTTCCTGCGATAGAGCAGGCTATCGATGTCTGTAAAAATGGCGTTCCCGGTATCAAACTGAAGAAAAAACCGCTCGACTACCCGTTCCCGCGCGTTCTTCTCGCGGCGCTGGAAAATCAGAGGATTAACCGCAATAACTGGTGGGCGAGTCAGGAAATGGACAGAGCCGTTGAGAACACCTCGTTTAAAGAAATCGACGATCTTAAGGGATGGAGTGTCACGGCATTCTGGGCTTTAGGTTCGGTTGAGCCTATGCTCGGTTTGTTCGGCACTGTTGAAGGAATTCAGAAGGCCTTCATGAAGATCCAGGAGCAATTAAAGGAAAATCCGGATGCGCCTATGGCCGATACGATTGAAAACCTCGCAGGAGGTATTCATCAAGCGCTTATTACCACGTTCTTCGGATTGCTCTTCGGTATTCCGTTCATGATGATTTACTATTATTATCGTGGAAAAGCTGATTGGGTTTTCTCCAAATGGGAGGAAATCGTTATCGACCTATTAAACAGGGCCTAACCCAAGGAGGGGCAGAATGCCCAGAAAACAAACAGAGGCTGTACCTTCTGCTGACTGGACCTCCTTAATCGATATCATCTTCCAGTTGCTCATCTTCTTCATGGTGACGCTGGCTATGGGGACAGTCGAGCAACAGGCTAGTGCCCAGATGGAAGGTGAAATGGATGAGAGCCTACCCGAGTTGCCCGGAATGAGTAATCTCGGTGAAGCCTTAGAAATCGGCCCCGGCGTGATACTTATTCATGCCGCTTACGATGAAGATAATGAAGTTGCAGGCGATATAGTAACATATCTCTTTACGAACGAGATCTCGAATATTGAAGAGGCGAAGAAAGATTCAACTCATAGCGCGGGTCCGTTCTCTTGGGATAAAGCCTATAAGAAGCTGCAAAAGCAGCTTACTTTTGCTCGTGATTACAACGAAAACCTTCCGAGGGTCGAGATGAGGGCTTTTAAGGGAACTCCTTACGGTAATGTTCTCGATATTATGAACCTATGCTATCACGACGAACCCGAAATGAGAATCGATCAGGTATATTTTAGGTTTGCTAGATTAGCTAGAGAGCAATTGGGAGGTGGAAGTTAGATGCAGAGAAGATATCTTAATCTTGAAAGCGCCGACTGGACGCCTTTAATCGATATTATCTTCCAGTTGATGATCTTCTTCCTGGTAACGATGAGCGTTCTTCCGGCGGTGAAATCTGCACCGCAGGTCGAGGGGAATATGTCGCTTCCGACACCGAATCAAGGAAGTTCTGAAGTCTCACACCTTATTCAGATATTGAAGGTCCCTTTCAAATCCGACATGTATGGTTATCTTGTTCTTGACGGCACTCCGCAATCTGCCGAATTCTATAAGGATGTTGACAGAAACCGTCAGTTTTTAGGTGACCAATATGCATTGGAAAGTGAAATTGTTCTTGGAACAAATATGGGGCTTTGGTTTAACGAGACAAGTCTTAAAGCGAAGTTTCAAGAAGCCTTCAGTCAACAGGATGTTAAGGTGATTATTAGAGCTGCCAGGAATGTCCCATATGGAGAGGTAGTAAAGGTTCATTCGATATTGTTTAATATCGGTATATCCAAGATCGCTTGGTTGGATGGCAAGATTGGAACTCTTAAGGCTGACATCAAGGAGGTGAGGTAGATGAGCAAACTCAAACCTACCTATAAAGTTGTCGTTTTAAGCTTCGTCGTTATTTTATTGGCGATGTCTTTCGGTTGTAGAAACGCTGTCGAAGGCGAGAGCGGTTTCGAAACTGAAGATGGACCGAAGATAATCTTCCGTGGCGGTTATGGTAATATTGTTATCAAGTATCAACCACCGCCTGAACCAATATTCCAAGTTGGTAATGCAACTCGATATCTCGATTTCAATGAGTTACAAAAGAAATTTGGTATCGTCGAGCAACCTTTAATTCTTTCTTATACTGTGAAAACTTCTGTGATGAGTGCGAGTATAGAAAGCAATACGCTTGATCCAGCATTCGATAACGAAATTCTTGCGGTTATCAAGAGCTGGACCTATACCAGATGGGGCTTTGGTAGATTAAGGATCAAGATTGAAATGGCGAGAAGCCGAGTTACCGTAGATATGAGTGGAGCTAATCTTGCGGATAGAGTTCCTAATATGAGCATGCCACGCTTTGGCGAAGCCAAAGATATGGTCGCTGCATACGGTTTCGGAAAGGTTTCTCAGGCAGGTATAGATTAATAACAAAACGCCCGTCTTGTGGCGGGCGTATTTTGACATTTTTTCGTTATTTAAAGTTAAAACATAAACAAAGAGGATGAAATGAAGAAAATAATCGCAGGAATCCTTTTTATCGCGTTGATTTCTGTTGTTGGTCTTGTGGCTCAGGATGCAGAAGAGACTACGACAGTAGTTGATGAAAATATTTTAGCCGAAGAAGCGGATGCTACTGCTACAGAAGCAATCGAAGAAAATTCTCCGGTTAATCCGGCGATGAATCAAACCGGCATTGGAGGGATTAATGAGGCTTATGAAGCGGGTGCGGAGGCTCTCCAGGAAGGTAATTCAGATTCAGCGATCTCCTATTTCCAAAGCGCTGTTACTATCGCCGATGTATTCCTTGGCGGTATTGTCGATCCTAGCGAAGAAGCTCAGGCTAAATATTTTAAAGGTCTTGCGCTTTATTATTGGGGGAAATTGGCAAAAGATGACGGTAAGCTCGACGAGGCTTCTGCGGAATTCGGAGAGGCAATTAGCGCTTTTACAGCGATAGAGAAACTCGGGCGTTTTTATCTCGATAGTAAATATCGAAGAGCACTGTGTTCTTATCGTCAGTACCAAAATGCTAAGGTAGAAAATTCGCAGATTCGTAAGCTTGGTCAGTCATACGGCGATCTTCGAGATTTTCTCGAAGACCCTGCTCTTCAAGAGGCCAAGGATGAAATGGTCTCTGAGATCGAGAGCGGGAATTATTTTTCAGCATTATGCCTATTAAGACGCGGGCAAATCAAGACTTTCGATCCCTCTGAGTATAAAGCAGCTAAAAACGATCTTATTACAGCAGCAGGTTATTTCGCGGAGTTGGTAGATGCCAAAAACCAGCAAATAGCTATTGTATCGAAATTAATGGAAGGGCTTACACATTATTACATAGCCAGATTATATATGCAGGTTACCCCGGAAAACTGGGAAGAGGTGGCTCTTTCTAATAAAGAGAGAGATGCGGTCATTATGGAGGAACTAGAAACAGCTGATACGAGGTTGAAGGCCGCAAAGTCCTCAGTGGGAGCATTTGCTACCGCAGTGCCTTATATCGATTTCGCTATACTCTATAATAAAATTGCTCGAGGTGCCGCTGGTGATGCTTCAAAGCTTCGCGAGGCTTTAGAAACCCTTTCAAGCCAATCAGCTTCTGGGATATGGTCAAAGGAAAAAGACATACTTGCAGCAGATGCACAATTGCTGCGCTATTTTTCAGGGGAAGCGAATGCCGGTGCGGCCGTTAACGGATGGAGTGGTTTAACGGGGAAAGATAAGATTGCAAATTACTGGATAGGTTGGGTTAAATTCATTGAGGCAATTGAAGAACCAAATAACTATCCCCAGTCCTCAGCTCAATTTAATAATTTCTTATCTGGTGGTAGTGGGTCAACGCGTGAAGCTATCATGCGTGCCGATGCAAAATTTAGAGATGCTGAATGTATATTCTGGGATGCTACTCTTAAAGAGCTTGCCCCTCTTCTTCAAGAAGCCAAAGGTACATACGAATCCCTTATTTCAAGCAGTGGAGCTTATTTCCGCTATCTTCCAGAAGAAATCCTCAAGCAAGCAGAAGTTAGGATTCAGATCATTGAAGTTCAACAGAGAATGGCAAGTGGAACCAGTGATATTAACCGCGTGATTACGAACCTTAAAATGCAAGGTCTTAATCTACCAGATGATGCGGCAGCTTATCTCAATTTTGGCCAATACTTCCTAGAAAAGGCAAACCGAGAAGCTGGCGACAAGCGTATCCGCGATGTGGGTTTAGCTATAGGTCTTTTTAATCATGTAGCACAGAATTCATCGGTTAAAGCCGGTTTATTGCAGGAAGCTAAGTTCCTCAAAGGTGTGGGTTATGTTAAGAAGGCTACAGCTGTTCAGTCCCAAGAAGAAGCTTCTTCCGCAATGAAAGAAGCACAGCAGATTCTTAATGGCGTCACCGGTAAATTGGCAACAGAAGCGAAATATGCTATCGGTGTTGGTTTCTTCAATATAGAGGATAAGGCCAATGCGAGAACAGCGCTTAATAGCTTTAAAGATAACTATCTTCGTCCTGCTTTTGTATATGGAATGTCGAGCGATGGTTGTGTTACTAAAGGAACATATCTTCGCAAAGTTATTTCAAGCACAGACAGGTCGGACACATGGCATATCAAAGCAACTTTGGCTTTTGATGGTCTCGAGTGTAAAAGCAGTATTCCCCCTCAATCAAACGATTTAAAATCTATCGGTTCACCGATTACATATGAGTCTCTTGCCGATGCAAAAGCACAAATGGATGAACTTAGATCTAAAGCTATTCTTATGTGGGAGAAAGTCAGCCCAGGAATGAATGCGTATCCGGCAGATGATCTAATTCCAGATATGCCACCAAAAACGACTATTCTTGTTCAATTTCAAATTGTCGATCCTAATGATAAAACCATAAGCGGTGATCATTCTCTTATTATAGACAACGATACTGAGATTGCTGAAAAAACGGATGGAAGCACCTATCGCGCAACTCTTAGCAGAGCGACACATAAGATAGAAGTTAACTTTAGAGGCTATTATAAGTTTTCCGAGGAGCTTTCAATTACAGAAGAACAAACGGTTCCTTTAGTTCTAAAAAAGGCTGTTCGTTATGTCAGAAGAGGTTCTGATGTTGATAATACAAATCAACCGATGGCCATCACTGCCGACGATGAGCAGTTATTCGTTGCAAGCAACGATAAGAAAACCATATTTAGACGCAATGCAGGGGAAAACCTCATTGGTTCGATTAATTATGAAGATATCGGTGTTTCAGCAGTTACCGGTTTAGCCCTCGATGGTGATTATTTGTTAGTGGTCGATGGTCGTTCGGGGCAAGTTAAGCTCACCACGGTCGATGGCTCAGATGTTCAGCCTATTGCGGTTAAGGGCGAATCTTATGGTGGTTCACCGTTAGTGAAGCCATTAAGCGCGATTTCTGTGGATGGCAGATATTATGTTGTCGATGCTGGCAATAGCCGTATTGTTGTTTTCGAGGGGATTAATTTCAGGAGTAAATTCGGAGTTGATCAGCTAGAGCATCCAATGGGAATTGCCTATAGAGCAAGTGATAGCAGGCTTTTAGTCACTGATATTGTCCAAGGGAAGGTGTTTGTTTTTTCAAAGACAGGAGACATGATTGAGAGTTTCGCACTACCTAATCTAAAAAGCCCAAGTAGTATCTTCGTTGACCCTGATGGTTTTATCCTTATCTCGGACTATGTTAGCAATGCAATTTACAAATATACGAACAGATTCGAACCTCTCGGTGAAGTTACAGGTGAGATTGAGGCTCCGATTGCTATTGCGCAAATAGGGAGTGGTCCTGATGCAACACTTTTTGTTGCATGTCAAGATGTTGTCGCAGTATTAAAGGGCGCATGGGACAATGCCTATACGCCGTCTAAGTAAGACATTTATTAAAGTTGCTATCCTCTTTGGGGGGTTCTTATTTTGTAAGACCCCCCTTTTAGGTCAATATACTATCGACCTTACCGATGGGATATGCTCACAAAGGTTCCTTAATTCCGCCGAAAATGTAGCTAAGTCATACGCAAATGATCTTGGTGCCCCCGAATTTCTATCGCAAATGATAGATTCCTCTTTTATTTCAGAAGATTATATATCGACAATTACATACCTATATATAGCCCATTTTGCGGCTGGTGTGGATGAAACATATCTAGGAGATATTGCCTTCGTTATGGAGAGGGCTGGGTGTAACAGCCTTCCTGATTCATTATATAAGCTTCATATGGAAATAAACCCGCGCGACTATAAAGCTATCGGGAATTATGCTATTCTGTTAGCCAAAAACTGGAAATTTAAGGATGCGAGACACATTATTGAAAGCAATTTGGGTAAATTTCGTGGTGAGAAAAAAAATAATTTATTAAGAGATCTAGGTCTTGTTAGAGCCCTGGAATATAATCGAAACAAAAGTGAAAAAGCTTTATCAGCAGCTTTTGAGGCTTTTAGAAAAACTAGATATGGAACTCGAAAATCGCCTACAACTTTACAAAGAGGTGCTGTAGATTTTAAAGTTGCCCCTGTAGAAAGCTTCGAAAGCGGTAAATATAGATTCAACGCCTCACTCGAACATGCTGTAGGTTCAGATGGAATTATCCTTAATATTTGCGGAAGAATTGTTTTTGGAAGGGAAATGACTACGGACATTAAAGAGATCGATCAACTGGATGTTGCTGAGCTTTTAGGAGATATATATATTGCCCCGGGAGATTATTTACAAAGCGAAAGAGGTGCTTTAGAAGTTATAGGTGATCTTGGAGAATTCGCACCATTTTACGATGGTAGGATAGAACTCGAGATTGAAGTGGTGTTTCCTGATGGTTCCCGAAAGTATTTTAAAAATAACCCAGAACCCTTAACGCTCGATTCACCACATCTATCCCATATCACGAGCGAGTTATTCTATGGTAAAGGTGAATGGTCTTGCTCGTTAATGACAGAAATAGCCGATAGTGGAGCCGATTTGCCGGTATTATGGCGCGAATCAGCATATCTATCTACTGCATTAGAAGATTCAAGCAAATGGGTCGAGGCGATAAACTTCGTCGATTCACTTATGAATATAAAGTTGTATCCGAATCTCTGGGTTTATCGTGGCGCATTGGATTACCTTTTAGGCAATTATGTTGCCGCAAGACATCCGTTGTTACAGGCTTTAGAGAATGATCCTAATAATTATTGGGCTATGCATAATCTTGGACTTGTAGAATATGAGCTTGGCAATGAATCTCTAGCTGTCGAGCTTCTTATAAAAACCGCAGATATCAATCCTGAAATGAGTGCGAATTATATTGTAGCTGGAGCTATCTTAGAAGAAGATGGCAAATTAAGGGAAGCTTTAAAATACTACAAGAAGGGGCATTCCAAATCAGCTTTTCGCTCAGATGAAGTTCAAAGTTGGATCAAAAATCTGGAGCAACAGCCGGGGATAATGGAGCCGATTGAATAGAGATTTAGTCTTCAACCACTGCGGGAGATATATATTTTTTAGGATCTGTCGCTTTTCCTGATATCCTGACTTCGTAATGAAGATGCACACCTGTAGTGTTACCTGAATTCCCGCAAGTCCCGATGATATCACCCCGTTTAACGGACTGTCCCGGTCTGACTTTAATTTCACTTAAGTGTGCATATCGGGTTTCGTAATATGTATGATTTACCCTAACCATCTTGCCATAGCCGTGATACCAGCCTGTAAAACGAACTTTTCCATCTGCGGTAGCGCGCACCGGTGTCCCTTTTCTTGCACAAATATCAATGCCTTCATGTTGTTTCCAAATGCCAGTAAAGGGATCGAGCCTTTTCCCAAAGCCAGAACTGACGTAACCCTTCATAGGCCAAATAGAAGGAGTGCGGTCGAATAGCGACTTTCTTTTAGTGAAGTGTTCTTGTGTCTCAAGAATAGCCTTATTTTCGGTCTGAGCGGCCACTATAAGGGAATCGAGTTTTCTGTCTATTTCTTTAGCGCGAGCTAAGATAATCGGTTGATCGGGATCAAGGTAAGCGAGTTCTGGGCCACCTATGCCATAAGAAAAATTGGATTCATCGATGGGGGGGAGGTCGGCTACCTCGCGGACTTTCGAGTTAATTTCCCTCAGATTGCCGAAGAGAATTTCCAGAGAATCTGCTCTATGTTCCATTATCTTTATATTTTGCGCGAGTAACTTATTATTATTGGATTGCGCGCGAGATTGAACAAGCTCATTAAAATTAAACAGATTGAAGCCGAAAAATAGCACATTTACAAGTATGAGGGCTCCGACTGCGAAAAGAATCCATCGAAGTCGTGAGCCCTCAATTCTGATTTGCCTGATCTTCCCCGAATGTGGGGGGATTATTTGAAAACTATATTTTCCCATTTATTAATTGAAATATATTAATTAATTATAATCCGTCAAGGTTTAAGGTCTTATCTGTTCGAGTGCTTTTTCGTCGAGAGCTTTCACGGTTTCCACTAAAATAGCAATCAAGTTATCGACATCATCGCGATGAAGAATGCCATAGTGGCTATGAATATACCTTGTTGCGATACTGAGTGTCAAACTGGGGATACCCTGTCTTGTGGTAGCAAAACGGCCACCATCGGTACCGCCTTTACTCAAACTTCCCATCTGATAAGGAATCTTGTTTTTATCTGCTATGTCAAGAACGAAGTCTAAGAGGCGCGGATTGGGAAGAAGGCTTCCGTCCATTACACTGATAGAGGGTCCTTTTCCAATCTTTTCACCCCATTCAGAGTTGGAACTTCCGGGAATATCGGCGGCAAGCGTAACATCGATAGCTATTGCGATATCCGGATTAACGAAATAAGCACATGTTCCAGCGCCGCGAAGTCCAACTTCTTCCTGAACCGAGCCACCGGCATAAAGCGTATTCGGGTGCTTTTGCCCCTTAAGAGCTTTGGCAACTTCCATTGCAATAGCGACTCCAATTCTATTGTCCCAAGCTTTAGCCATTAGAAATTTGCCGTCGGGGCCAATTTTCTCAAATTGAGCGTAAGGAACCACGGGATCGCCGACTTTTACCCCGAATTTCTTTGCGGCTTCGTTGTCTTCGGAGGCACCAATATCGATGTAAAGGTCATCAAGGTCCATAACTTTACTACGCTCTTCCTGTTTTAAGGAATGAGGGGCCTTTGAGCCGATCATACCATGAACTAGTTTGCCCTGACGAGTGCGAATAACAACCCTTTGGCTAAGTAAGACATGAGGCCACCAACCTCCGAGTGGGTTGATCTTGAGATAACCACTTTTTGTGATACCGGATATCATAAAACCAACCTCGTCCATGTGGCCTGCGATGAGGATCGAGGGGGACTTCGAGCTTCCTACTTTCTTGCCGATAGTGCTTCCGAGCCCATCGCGCATGATCTCGCAGAAACCGCCGAGATGCTCCTCTACAATTTTGCTTACTTCCTCCTCGAAGCCGCTTGGACCGAATGCATCGGTTAATTGGATGAGTAACTTCTCGCGTTCGTCAGATGACTTAATTTTTGCCATGATTTATCCTTTCGAGAATTTTGAATAACCTATTTATTTCTTAAAGCTGCTTGAGCCGCCGCAAGGCGTGCGACCGGAACCCTATAAGGACTACAACTAACATAATTCAGGCCAACTCGGTGGCAGAAATCGATAGAATTCGGTTCTCCACCGTGTTCGCCACAAATACCTGCTTTTAGATTTGGATTGGTTTTGCGGCCTAATTCAACAGCGATAGATACTAGTTTGCCGACTCCCTTTTGATCGAGGGATTGGAAGGGATCAATATCGTAGATGCCGAGTTTAACATAGTAGGGAAGGAATTTACCTGCATCGTCGCGCGAGAAACCACAACCCATTTGTGTAAGGTCGTTTGTTCCGAAGCTAAAAAACTCAGCAATAGTGGCTATTTCATCCGCCGTCACGGCAGCACGGGGAATCTCTATCATAGTGCCTACTTGATAAGGGATATCCTTTTTGGAGAGCCCTGCATCGGTAAGAACTTGGTCTGCCATCTCGACAACAAAATTCTTTTGAAGCTCTAGTTCTTTGACATTGCCGATCAGAGGAATCATAATTTCAGGATGGACTTCAATTCCCTCTTTGAATACCGTGACTGCAGCTTCCATGATCGCTCGGGCTTGCATTTGTGTAATCTCGGGATATGTAATGCCTAGGCGGCAACCGCGATGTCCTAACATGGGGTTTGACTCATGCAAACTCTCTACTTTCGCTTTAACATCTTCTACAGAGATGCCTATCTGTGTCGCAACTTGTTGCTGCCCTTCGGGATCATGGGGAAGGAATTCATGTAAGGGTGGGTCGAGGGTTCTAATTGTTGCTGGTCTGCCATTGAGCGCGCGGAAAATACCCTCGAAATCGTCGCGTTGCATAGGAAGAATTTTGTCTAGGGCTTTTTTGCGGCCTTCAATATTGTTTGCCATTATCATCTCTCTGAATGCCACAATACGGTCGCCTTCAAAGAACATGTGTTCCGTTCTACATAGTCCAATTCCTTGGGCGCCGAATTTTACCGCAATAACAGTGTCGCGCGGGGTGTCAGCATTTGTCCGCACACCAAGTTTGCGAATTTCGTCGGCCCAACTCATGAATTCCTCGTATTGTGCGTATAGAAGGGAATCTTTCGGTTGAAGGGTGCCATTGAGAACCTGGAGTATTTCCGATGGCTTAACTTCGATCGGTCTTGCATATACATCGCCGGTGAATCCATCGATGGAAATCATATCACCTTCATTGAATGACCTATTTTCGATTTTTAGAGTTCGGGATTTGTAATTGATCACAAGCTCTCCAGCGCCAGCTACGCAAGGAACTCCCATTCCACGGGCAACGACTGCGGCATGAGATGTCATACCCCCTCGTGAGGTTAGGATACCCTTAGAGATGGCCATTCCACCGATGTCCTCTGGAGTAGTCTCGATTCGAGTAAGTATAACGCGAGTGTGTTCTTCCAGATACGCCTTGCGTTCATGTTTAGGTAATTTTGCAGCTTCCGCTTTAGCTTTCGAGATTATCTCTTCAGCTTTCTCGGAATTAAAGACTATAACTCCTGTCGCACCACCCGGGGATGCAGGCAAACCTGATGCCATCACTAAGCCTTCATCGCGCGCCTTTTTTTGATCTTTTGAGTCTAAGATGGGAGCAAAAAGCTGGTTGAGTTGGTCAGCTGGCACCCGAGAAATAGCCTCGTTTTTAGTGATAAAGCCATCTTCGACCATTTCAGTGGCAATTCTCAGGGCAGAAAATATAGTCCTTTTGCCACTACGGGTTTGAAGCATCCAGAGTTTATTATTTTCAATAGTAAATTCAACATCCTGCATCTCGCGATAACGCTCTTCGAGTTTTTCGCGTATGTGAAGAAGCTCTTCATATGCTTTTGGCATATTTTCCTGAAGTTCTTTGATTGGCTTAGGCGTTCTGATCCCAGCGACGACATCTTCGCCCTGAGCATTCATTAAATATTCGCCATAGAATACGTTCTCGCCGGTGGCTGGGTTCCGTGTGAAGGCGACTCCGGTTCCACAATTCTCACCCATGTTACCGAAGACCATGGCCTGAATATTAACTGCTGTTCCGAGAAGGCCTTTGATATTGTTTAATTCGCGATATTTGATAGCACGAGAATTGTTCCAGCTTCCGACTACTGCGCCGATCGAGCTTTTCAATTGCTCAAATGGGTCCGTTGGGAAATCACTACCCGTGTGTTCTTTGTAGATATTAAGATAATCATCGACAAGTTCCTTAAGATCATCCGCGCTCAGATCCATGTCGAGTTACACACCGCGTTCGTCTTTTTTAGCTTGAATTGCCTCTTCGAATTTTTCGTGGGGAACATTCATTACTACATTGCCGAACATATTAATAAATCTTCGATAGGCATCCCATGCAAAACGTTCGTTAGAGGACTTATTAGCAAGGCCTTTAACAGATTTTGGGTTTAAGCCAAGATTGAGGACAGTGTCCATCATCCCGGGCATCGATACAGAGGCGCCCGAGCGAACTGAAACGAGAAGTGGATTATCTGAATCTCCAAGTTTCTTTTTCATGGCCTTCTCGAGTTTATGCATATACTCTTCTATGTCGGTCCAAAGGCCTTCAGGATAGGTGCATTCGTGTTTGTGATAATAATCACAAACACTTGTAGATATTGTGAATCCAGGCGGAACAGGCAAGCCTAGCTTAGACATCTCTGCGAGGTTGGCTCCTTTACCTCCGAGAATATCCTTCATTCCTGCGTTTCCTTCAGCTTCGTTCGGGCCGAAAAAGTATAGACATTTCATATAACCTCCTAATTTGCTTGACTAATAGGTGTCCGAGCATTTTTCTTTATTTAACAACATTTTATCTTTTTCTGGGTTCTCAGTTAATTCGATTGGATATTTGCCATTAAAGCATGCCGTGCAAAATGTGGTATGCGGCAACCCCTCGATTGACATCATTCCTTCGAGTGAGAGATAACCTAATGTATCCGCGCCGATGAATTTAGCTGTATCTTCAAGAGAAGTGTGGCTTGCGATAAGCTGATCGGATGTCGGAGTGTCTATGCCATAATGACAAGGGAATTTAATTGAAGGGCTTGCGACCCGCATGTGCACCTCGGCGGCACCGGCTTCTCGTAACATGGATACCAAAGCTTTCGATGTAGTTCCTCTAACAATAGAATCATCGACAACTACAACACGCTTATTATAGAGCACGCCTCTCACTGGATTATATTTAATCCTCACTCCAAAGTCGCGTATTGCCTGCCTGGGTTGAATAAATGTTCTTCCGATATAATGATTTCTAATGAGCCCGAATTCGAAAGGTATGCCGCTTTCTCTCGAATAACCGAGTGCAGCGGTATTCGAGCTATCCGGCACGCTGATGACTATATCCGCTTCAGCAGGTTGCTCTTGAGCGAGAACTCTCCCCATTCTCCTTCTAATTTTATCCACATTTGTGTCGAATATTCGGCTGTCAGGTCGGGAAAAATATATAAACTCAAATATACAAGGAGAGGGAGTTACCGGTTTGAAAGGGAATAATGATTCAACATTGCCTCGGTTATCGGCAATTATCATTTCACCCGGTTCGAGAGTTTTACCCATGGGGAGGTCTAAAAGATCGAACGCACAAGACTCACTCGCTACGACGGTTCCTCCTTCCGGAGTACGTGTGATCCCAAGCGGCCGGAATCCAGATGGATCGCGAACGGCAATAAGCGAATCCAGCGTAAGAAATACCAGTGAATAAGCTCCTTTGACTTGCGAGAGAGCATCGGCTATACCTTCTGCTGTGGTTCTGCATGGACTTTTCGCGAGAAGGTGAAGAATAACTTCGGTATCTGTTGAAGTGCGAAAAATGGAGCCTTCTTGTTCCATTTTTCGCCGAAGCTCACGGGCATTAATGAGATTGCCATTATGCGCTCCGGTGATTGTTCCTCGTTTATAATTAATTGTGAAAGGCTGAGAATTGGCAAAATTCGTTGATCCTGTAGTGGAATATCTAACATGTCCGATAGCTGCCGAGCCGACCAAATCCTTTAATGTTTCGGGAGAACCAAAGACTTGATTAACAAGACCGAGGCCCTTTCTCTCGATTAACTCTTTTCCATCGGAGATGACTAAACCTGCAGATTCTTGACCTCTATGTTGAAGAGCATAAAGACCCATATAGGCCTTGATAGCCGCATCCGGAACGCCAATCAAGCCAACGATTCCACAGTATTCACCAAAATTACTGCTCATCGATTCCTTCTACTTTAAATGTGAAACTCCAGACGACAATAACTTTCCACTTCCAAGTTTATATATTTTGTTATCGAGTCCTGTGAAGTCTTTTAGTGCGTTACGACCATCGAAAATTAGCTTAGCTTTATCGACTATCCGAGCCCAATCATATGTCTTATGATTAGTCGAGATAAGCACCAAGTCAGCATTTTCGAGAAGTTCGTCTGTCAGTTCGACAGACTTGAATTCTCTATTTTTCCAAGTGATGCTTGGAACAAAAGGATCATTATAAACAACTTCGGCGCCTTTAGAATCGAGGATTTCTAATAGATCGAGACTTGGAGATTCCCTTACATCGGATATGTCGTTTTTGTAAGCCATACCCAAAAGAACGATCTTGGAGCCTTTTATTGCTTTTCCGAATTTATTGAAAAGTTCACCAACCTGAGAAACAACATATGCTGGCATGTTTCCGTTGATCTCGCCAGCTAATTCTATAAAGCGCGCGTAGTAATTAAGACTCTTTAGCTTCCAAGAAAGGTAATGTGGGTCGATAGGAATGCAATGCCCGCCGAGTCCCGGGCCGGGATAAAAAGGCATAAAACCAAAAGGTTTTGTTGCAGCGGCATTAATTATTTCCCATACATCTACGCCAAGGCGATCACACATAAGCGCAAGCTCGTTAACCAAGCCGATATTAACACTGCGGAAAGTATTCTCGAGGAGTTTGACCATTTCGGCTGCTTTTGTAGATGAAACCGGAATAGCCTTCTCGATTGTTTTTTCATAGAACTCCATCGCTATCTTTGTGCAAGCGGGGGTGACACCACCGACAATTTTCGGAGTGTTAAAAGTCTGGTAAGTCGGATTTCCCGGGTCCACTCGTTCGGGAGAGAAGGCGAGGAAAATGTCCTCGCCGACTTTAAAGCCGGTTTCCTCTAATATCGGAAGTATAAGTTCTTCGGTAGTGCCGGGATAGGTTGTTGACTCAAGGATCGAGATAGTTCCCTTTTTAAGATACTTTCTTATCTTCTCGGTTGCATCGAGAATATAGGAAACATCAGGGTCTTTTGTTTTGTTAAGTGGAGTAGGAACGCATATAAGGATAATATCTGCCTGTGCCATGACTGAAGGATCGGTGGTGCATTTCATAAGACCACTGTTGACCAGATCGGCTACGGTTTCAGCAGGAATATCGTCAACATCGGAACCACCCGAGTTCAAAGTATTAACTTTTTTCTCTGAAACATCATAACCATCTACATGAAAACCGACCTTACAGGCCTCTACTGCAAGAGGTAATCCGACATATCCCATTCCTATAACGCACACTCGTGCGTTACAATCCTGAACTTTTTTCGATAAGATTTCGGCGGTTAAATTTGCCATCGATTTCTCCTTCTAGGTCTTATTAGTGTTTTTTGTTTATCTAATTGAAGTGCCGGGAGGAAGATCCCCATCCACGGTTAACACTTTAACTGCATCGCCCGCTCCGGCAGCTAATAACATACCTTGGGATTCATATCCTCTTATTTTAGCCGGTTCGAGGTTGATAACTACTACAATTGTCTTGCCAATTAATTCCTCTGGTCTATACCAAGGGGCAATACCGGCGACAATTTGACGGATTTCAGTGCCTAGATCGACTTTTAGAAGTAAAAGCTTGTCTGCATTCGGAGCGCTGACGCAGTCGATCACTTTTCCGAGGGCTAATTTGATCTTGGCGAAATGCCCGATATCGATAAGTCCCTCAGCGGAATCGGTTGTCGGAAGGGGATGATCCTTCCCTTGAATCTCTTTCATCATTTCCTTTTTATCTATACGTGGGAATAGCGGTAAACCAACAGTTATTCGACGATTAGCACGCAAAACACCCCATTCGAAGGCCTTATCTAGCTCGATGTTGCCTTTTTCGATCCCCAGCCTAAGTCTTAGTTCTTCACATGTGTCGGGCATCACAGGCCAGAATAGAATCGAGCAAATTCTAAGAGCTTCCGCAGCATTGTATAAAACTGTTGCTAAGCGTTCGTATTCTCCCAGTTTTGCCAATTTCCAAGGAGCGGTGCGTTCGAGATAGCGGTTAGTTTCTGAAACTAATTGATTAGCAGCCTCTAATCCCCTGGAAAGTCTGAATGACCAAACTTCATCTCGAAGTTTGGTCGCAGTTTTTTGGGCAGTTTCTTTAAGCTCAATCTCATCATCGTGAGCCTCTCCGGGATTAGGAATAATGCCTTTGAAATTTTGTTGAATAAGGCCGAGAACGCGACTCGTTAAGTTGCCGAAATCATTTGCTAAATCGGTGTTGAGTCGTAGTATCATCGACTCGAACGAAAACTGCGAATCGTTTGCAATTACGCTATCACGGATGAGGAAATAGCGGAGTGCATCTGCCCCCATAAGCTTGATAAGTTTGGAAATGGGGACGGCATTACCGAGAGACTTTCCCATTTTAACATCCTCTACCATCCACCAACCATGGCTGAATACAGTTTTTGGTGGTTCGATACCGAGGGCATGCAACATCGTAGGCCAATAAACAGCATGAGTAGTAACTATGTCTTTTGCCATTAAATGGATATCTGCTGGCCAGCGGTATTCGAATTTGCCCATTTGCTCGGGCCAACCAATAGCCGTAATATAATTAAGCAAGGCATCAAACCAGACATAACAAACGAAATCCTTATCGAAAGGAAGCTCGATTCCCCAAGAGAGGCGATCTTTTGGTCTGGAAATGCAAAGGTCGTTCAGAGGGCGCCGCAAAAAGCCCAAAATTTCGTTGCGTCTCGACTCAGGTTTAATGAAATCGGGGTGTTGATTAATATGATCGATTAGCCATTGTTGATGCTTACCCATGCGGAAGAAATAATTCTTTTCAGTAAGTTTCTTGACGGGGCGATGGCAATCGGGACACTTTCCATCCTGAATATCTTTTTCTGTCCAGAATCTTTCGCAGGGTGTGCAATACCATCCACTGTATTCATCTTGATAGATATCCCCGAGTTCCCAGAGCATATTAAGTGCATGTTTAACGGCCTTCTCATGAGCTTTATCAGTCGTTCTTATGAAGTGGTCGTAATTGATATTCAGCTCTTTCCAAAACCTCTTAAAATTTTTCACATAAATATCACAATGTTGTTTTGGTGTCATACCTTTAGAGGAAGCGGCTTCAGCAACTTTTTGACCATGTTCGTCGGTTCCAGTGAGAAAAAACACCTCTTCTCCAGCGATCTTTCTGTAGCGTGAAATGGTGTCCGCGAGGACAGTAGTATATGCATGTCCAAGATGCGGATTATCATTTACATAATATAGAGGTGTAGTGATGAAAAATGGCTTATCCATATTTTGCTTCCTTTTTTGACTCTGAAAAATAATTATATAATATAAATTTTATTTATCTCCGTGTCAATCCATCTTTCTCGTTTTCAGGAACTTCTGCTTCCTAAAATATATGTAAGAATTAATGTGACAGTAGCATTCTTTATTTATGCATAGTTTTAGGAAGAATAATTATGTCGAATTCACATTGTCATTAGCAATTTTATAATTCAATGAAAAAGAAAATATACTCCTAATGTCGGAAATCATAATTAATATAATTTTTTTTGTATTACACATTAAACAATTAATTGAACTTTTACCCTTGACACACAAGCGATTGAGGTATATAATTTGCTCGAATTTTTAAATAGGGCGGTATCGTCTAGGGGTTAGGACAGATGGTTCTCAGCCACCAAACCGGGGTTCGATTCCCCGTACCGCTACCAGTTTATAAAAGCGGGTTTCTTACCCGCTTTTTATTTATAGAAATTCAGATTGAATAATGCATTCAGATTGCTTAACCTATTCTAAAATGATAACCCGAACTGACAGAATTTTCATCTATGTCTCTGATATTGATCGAGCTATTCGTTTCTATGGCGTTACTCTCGGTCTTAAACGCATCTCCGGTTTCGAAGGCGATATACTCTTCGACACAGGCAATGTGCCGTTGATGCTTGTCCCTGGGCGAGGGCGTGGTGGAACCTACACAGGAGCTGATGTTTGCCTTTGGACAGACGATATAAACGGTGATTATGGAAGATTGGTTGTGTCTGGAGTGAATTTTTTCAAACCACCATCGCGAGAAAAATGGGGGGGATGGCTGACCGGTTTATACGATTCTGAAGGAAATCGAATATACCTCATTCAGTATTAGTGTTCACTTAGTTCTAATGACTCGATAAAACACTTAATTATATTCATGTCGAGTCGCGGTAAACGTGCGCCACCATTTAGAATGAATATGCTATCACCAAACTCGCCAAACCCGATAAAATACGATACCGGCTCAGCATCAAAACGACTTGATTTTTTATTGGCTTTGAATAATTCTATCTTGATCCCATTGGATGTTGAGTATTCATGTCTGCATATTGATTCTATTGTAGCATCGTTATTATATTTAGTTAAACAATTATTAAGTGGGCCTTCGAGAGTCTCTTTTGGACCAATTATCGTGAAAAACTGGGTTTGATCGGCAGGAGGCGATTTAAATAACGCCATTCGGCAATCATTTGGAGGAAAATATCTGAACCATTGATAGGTCCAATATAAATTCTTTATTTTATAAGGATCGAAAACTATCCATCTTGGAGGAAGTCTGTAAGAAGTATTCTCTGTAGAAAAATTCTTCCATTTTTCGAGAGAGTTACCATTACAGGATAATAGAAAAGAAATTGCTACCAACAAAAATATAAAATTTAATAATCTTGCATTCAAAATACTCCAATTTTTGAAAATAAACTACTCTAGCTAGAGATTTTAGTCAAGCGGATTTTGAAATGAATTTAAATTATACTAAAAAGGGCGGGAAAAAAGCGTTAATCCATGATTATGCTGTCATAACGCCATGAACGAATTCCGTATGGAGTATTGACAAATACTGGCGAAGCATAAGCATCGGTTGTGTCAACAAGATTGGCAGCTCCGAGAAAACCAGGGAGCTGGACCATAATGACGCCATCGCCAGCGGAGGAGGCATCTGAAGAATCTATTACCTTTAAACAATATATTCCTTCATTTCCTTGAATAAAAATGTGTCGAGGCTCGTAGGAGGATGTAATCGGTATAGAAAGTGAACTATAACCATAGTTGCAAAATGAGTCTCGAGCGGCGACTTGAAAATACAAACTATCACAATAAGGGGGTGTTATTCCACTGAAAATCGTGTCTGAAACAAATGTGGTTTCCACAATGTCAGAGCATGTCTGGATTATCTCGAAAGGTGCATCTAAACCAAAAAGATCTTCCGCACTCCAAGTCAATACGAAAGGTTCTCCAACAGCGAGGGAATCGGGGCCATCGAGGGTTAATTCTGGTCCCCTTGAATCCAGGGGGCCGATATCGTGTGCTCTACTTGAAGTTGTATCTGTAATGACTATCTGCCAAATGCGGTTTAGCTCACGGTTGTGATACCAAAGATAGCTCCCATCGAAACAAAGTCCCTCGGCTCCAAGACCGATGTTTGGCACCTGATAACATCCTGTAAATGTTCGACTCGCGAGATCTGCCCTAATAATTCTGCCATAGTTATTGCTCCCCCAGAGATAACCATGTCCATATGCAAGACCTTCCATTCCTGTGCAAGTGTCTATATGTGCCCATGTGAGGGTGTCCCAACCCGATGTAATGGGGAGAGTCGATGTTAGGTCGAATGCTAATATGAAAATTCTATTTGACCAAATTCGGCTATCATAATAGGCAGCATATAGCGAATCGCCAATAACCTGAACGTCTTGAATAGATGAGCCATGTTCAGGAACTGTAGCAATATGAGTTTCAATTCCAGTAAATAGCTCTATACTATATATTTGAGTTGGATTCGACCCTGAACGGGCGAAATAGATTTTGTAATCTTCTGCATCAATATCGCAATTAAGTGAATCGCCTAGGAATATTGAATCGCGTGGTGGTGAGGCAACGGGATCTATATAATCCGAATAATAAAGGTAGCCGCTTGTGTAATCGTATATCCAATATGAGCCCAACATATACCCAAGACCCCAACCATAGTGTGGTCTTGTTGAAATATCTATAGAATCAATAACTTGAAATGTATCAAGAAAATTAACAACCTCGATTTGCACTATCCAATTTGTTCCATCCGTATCGGGTAGATCATGGCTCATAACCCATTCGAAGCAATGAGTCCCTGGAGTTATTTCGAAACCGAGATCTCCATCATCGTTTATTAATGAATCCAATGGAACTGACCACGTATAGCCGGAGTCAGCGGACATAATTGCTGAAACATGCGCAGTTTCTCCTGAAAGAATGTAACAAATTTCCACAATAGTTTGGTCATCACAAATCGTATCTTGAGAGAACCAAATTTCATCGATAGTTGGATCGGCATGTAAGGCAGTCGATAGGAGAAAAATTATAAAAAATAAACTAATATATTTTTCCATAACTGTTTAGTATAAGAATAGTTAAATCAAATATCAACAATTAAGAAAACATAATCAAACTGCTATTTCAGATATAGTAGCTTGACAAAGCTTGTATTAAGCGAAGCCATTCTGGCAAAATATATACCTGCTGGGACACTTTCATTCGGTGACCAAATAGTAGGCTCACCGGTGGAAAAAGCAATTTTGACAATTAAATTTCCTTTTACATCGAAAATATCCACTTTAGAAGGCACTAGTTTTTGTATTTCTTCGCAGGTATTTTTTATTTCAATTTGCACCGCAGAATTGAAGGGATTGGGGTAAGTTTTAATTGAATATTCAGTTGGCTCGAGAGGTTTTTCTTTTGAGGATAAAGGTCCGTTATATACCCACATCACTGCGTCGGCGATAACAACATCGCCATCTATTGCGGTCCTATCTCCAAGACTGACATAACCGCCATTGCCAGCATAGAAATCGTAATTTCCCAGGTAGTGCCATTCCCCATCCAACCCTTTTTGGGAAACGAACATACTATCATTGCCAGTGCCGAAAATGCGAATAAAGACATTATCACATCGGTTAGCCCCTGCAAGCCACCACATATAGATCGAATACTCTCCAGCATTTGGTAGATCAGGTTGCCAACGTGCCCAACTCTGGATAGTGTCGGTTCCGTCGCACCATATATAATCATCCTCCCAACCACCGGAATATGTTCCATCGTTCCATGATCCTCCTGAGGTGAATTCAGGGTCGCTATTATCGACGATTATTGAATCACCTCCAGTTCCACCCCCATAAACCGGTGCTGTTATACTACGGTGGGTGCAATAACCGTTGGCATAGGCAAAACCCTGTCGTCCTTCGTGATCGTTCCAATTTGTTAAGTAGCGCCAAGATTCGTTCCACCCAGAGGTGTAATCAATGAATGTTCCTTCTCCGAGAATGGCCGGCATCGAGGTATGAACGAGAACATAAAAGCTGGCTGTTTTAGTTCCTCGGTTGTAATAACTATGAGCCCATATTAATTGAGGATGCACACAATCACGAAGATCGAAGCTGTTTGAACTACCACTCGTGTAACAATAGGTTTCAGTTCCCTGTACCGAGGCATCGAAGGCGTTTTCATGGATTGACATGAACCTTTCATAACCTCCTGAATTGGCTATAGAGCATCGATCATCAAGGGAAACATAGATGTCGGTGCTACGAGTCATGCCCACTGTAACGCCTGCTGATTCGAGATAGGATTTGGCATAAAAAGCCACGTCGAGGTTTGCGTTTTTTTCCCAATAAGATGGCCCTGTAGCCCCCGAGTCCGTGCCGCCGTGCCCGGGATCAAGAATAACATTTGCAGAAAAAAGGTTTAATACGATCACTAAAAGGAGGATTAATCTTTTCATTTATTTATCTCCTTTATGCAATCTCTGTCAAGAATAAACTGTCCATCGCTGGTAGTAAGGAGAAGGCCATGTTTAGGATTGTAATCGATATCGGTGATTATATATTCCGAGTATTCTGCGGCTATCTCGATAGCTTGAGAAATTGTAGTATCTTCAATACCAACAAATATAATATTGCTTTGGATGATCTCCTCGCCATCATCCTTCAACTGAAGTTGAATGATACCCGAGGGCTTCTCGGTGAAGAATGGTTTATCCCCATAAGGTAGTTTTATCGATATTCTTGACAAGACATCATATAGAAAAACAACGCCGGAAATATCCTCTAAGAGGACAAATTTTCCATCTTTGGAAACAACTGGAGAGAAAAGAAATTTGGACTCATCTCCAAGCTCGATTTGCTGGGTTTGTTGATTTATTGTGTCCATCGACCAGGCTACTCCGGCTCTATCGCACCATAGGAAACCACCTTCTATTGGCACAACCAAATATGCACCACCTTGAAAAACTTCGATTAATTCGCTATGGATCGAGAAGGTATAAATTTTTTGACCATCAGAGAATACAAGATCGCCGTTTTTGTTGAATGAGGGTGGCCCAAGATTGAAATCGCCATATATAGACCGGTTTTTCTTTTTATGAGAATCATAAACAAAGACATTTCCCTCACCGTCGAAATTTTCATAAGCGGTGTAAGCAATAAAACCATTGGAGATTTGGGGCCTATATCCGGCTTTCCAATCGAGAGTTATTGTATCGAGGGAACCATCATTCCGATATATGAATAGCCCTCGATAACTCCCTTCTGTTAGTAAAATCTCACCATTGTCTAGCCATTTAGCGGAAAGCCAAAAGCGATCAGGATTATTAAAAACCTGTGCGTTAACAGACAGGGCTAGAAATAATATCACAAGCAAAATTCTCATTCTAATGACCTCCTAATTAGCCAAAAATAGAATCATTCTTATTAAAGTCAAGTGGAAGCCAATATTTGTTGCTTTTTTTTGGATTTATTTCTTGTAGATTTCACCTCACCACGAGCTGTCACGATTTTTGCTACGGTCGATAGGGAATTTTGGTTACATGATTTTCGCCCGCAAAAATCCCTTCCCTTCCACCTCGATGTCACGAAATTTGCAGAGGGGCAAATTGCGCGCCATCGACCTCTTTCGCGCCAATCGTCGCCATCGGCGACAGGGTCCCGTAGGGGCACCGGGTTGCCCCTATGACGGGAGGGGACAAGCCCCTCCCGCACGGGCATATTTTCATTTCAGATAAACGACCCGTTTGACGGTCGATTTGTTGCCCGATGACAGCCGTGCGAAATACGTCCCGGACGGCAGATCGCCGCCCCATGTGAGTTTGTATCTGCCGGGAGTCATCTGCTCGTTATCGATAGGCGTGTCGATCCGGTTTCCCATCATGTTGTAGAACTCGAATGTTACCGGAGCGTCGGATTCGACCTCGAATTCTATCGCGCATGTCGGGTTGAACGGATTCGGCGAAACGGAATTGATCCCGAAAACAAACGGGCGCTTGGTTTCGTTGCCGTCTTCGCCGGGTTTCTCGTCGATTTTCACGCAAGACCCCTCGAAAAGGCACAGATAGCCGGCGCACATCGACACCGGCGACGCTATCCCGCAACCGATGATCGGCTGGCCGATAGAGGCCCAGACCGTGTCGCCCGAACCGGGCGAACGCATTCCGCCGCCGCCGTCGAACACCCACCAGTTTATCTCCGTCTGCGCAAACGCGACTGTCGCTACAATAAGTGTTAATATTAGAATTTTACGCATATTGTCCTCCTACTGGTTATTCTTGAGGGTTTCAATCTCTGAACGAAGCTCTTCTATTTGCGCCTGTTGCGTCTCGATTTGCGCCTGCTGCTCCTGCATGCCCTGAACCAGAATCGATGTCAGGGAAATATAGTCGATGCCCTCGTATTCGACAGGCTCGCCGCCTTCTTCGCCCGGATGAACGCCATGCTTTACCAATTCGGGGAAGACTTCGTTAAGTTCTTGCGCGATAAGGCCGTATTCGGTGCCCTCGCTGAAGCCCATGAAGTTGTATTCATCGGTGCGCATCTCGTAGGTCACCGGATTTAAGTCCAATACTTTGGCGAGGATACCGGTCATTGGAGTGATATTCTTCTTGAATTTGCGGTCGGAGACGTCCGTCCAGGTGCCGGTGTAGGCGCCGCTACCTGAACAATAGACGCCGTAGTTCGTGGTTCCGCCGGACGCAGAGCCATAAACGCCGTAATGCGTGGTTCCGCCGGAAGCGGAACCGCGGACGCCATATCCCGTTCCGGTTCCTGTGAGTTCGGCAATCCCGCGAACACCGGTACCGCTTGATGCTTTAGTTATCCCTATAACTCCATACGCGCCACCGAAAAACCCTCCGGGTTCATACCCCCCCCAGTCGCTCTCGTCGTAGCCTTCCTGAAACCCGCATACGGGATACTGATTGTCTGCTTCATCGTAGGTTCGCGCGTAGACGCCGAAAGCGTTTACACCGTAGGTAGCTCTGGCGTAAACGCCATAAGAATCGCCGCTTGTAGCGGTAGAAATCTTGCGTCCATAAAAATCCCCGGCGAAGCAGTCTCCAGTCCCCGCCGAGTTCATGCCATAGGCGTCTACTTTGACACCGTAAGTTGGAAAAGTAGTGCCGTTGTTGTCCACGTCAATATCGACGCCGCATGCCGAAGTGCCCTCGTTATTTACGTCGATTTCGATACCAAACGAGTAAGAAGTGCCGTTGTTATCGACGTTAACATCAACCCCTTTAGCCCATCCTCCACTTCCGGAGGCGTTATCCACATCGACGTAAACGCCATAGCCGTCCTGAGATGTGGAAGTCGATCTGAAGAAGCCACCATAAGTATATGACGTGTTGCCAGCTCCCGTGTAGTTGGCTTCAGCACGAATGCCATATGAGCCATTGCCGGACGTGGTGTGCTCGAAGCGGCCGCCATATCCTAGGGCTGTCCCGGTATTCATATCCGAATAGAAGCCGTATTCGTAATCCTGAACGTCGGCAACTTTGATATTATCGCTCACTGTCCCAACGGGATTAATATAATCGCCCGCATCTTCCCATAGGCCGCCGCCGGATGCCGCTATCCAATCGGTGCCTGTAACCGTGCTGGAGAGAACCTGACCGGCGGTTCCGGGGCTATTGCCGGAGTCGTAGTAAGCGCCCGTAACGCGAACATTGCCAGATACGTGCAATTTCTGGGAAGGGCTTGTCGTCCCGATGCCGA
>JAGLDC010000008.1 GCA_023145965.1 bacterium
CCAAACCAATTGAGAAAAATATCCAACCAATTCCACGCTCAATGCGATTATAAATCCCAGTCCAATAGTGCTTCCAAATTTCGTCGGGTGGATCGGCAAACCTCATTTTCATCGTAACTCCCTTAATCCTTTCGAGAGTGGTTATAAAAGAACGACATTCGGGGCATATTCTGAGATGATCTTCTACCTCATGCCTTTCGTCCTGTGACAATTCGCCATCGATATAAGCTGAGATTCTCTCGCCCCATATTTTTCCACATGGCTCCTTTGAACCGTTATTTTTAAAAGACCCTTTATTCATAATATTGACCTATTTGTTGCGCTAATTTCTTACGCGCATAATACAACCTACTCATGACTGTTCCTATTGCAACTCCGGTGAGTTCGGCAATTTTCTCGTAACTTAGGTTTTCGAAATGAGCGAGTATTATAACTTCCTTGTGTTCGGGTGAAAGGCATTCTATAGCCTTCCAGACAAGAGCTTTTGCCTCTCTTTCTTCGACTAGGCTTTCGGGTTTAAGAACATTGCCTTCAATCTCAGCAATCCATTCGTCGTTTATACTGCCAATGACGACCCTATCCACAACCTTTTTATGTCTTAAAAAATTCTTACAGAGATTCATAAGAATTCTATAAAACCATGGGTAGAACGGGTGGCCGTCGTGGAAAGACTCCATGCTTGAATAAACGATAACCCAAGCATCTTGAGTCAGATCAAGTGCGTTATCTCTATCGCTAACCATTCCGAGCGCGGCGTAAAAAGCGCGTCTTTTATGTCTGTCAACTAGCATTTGAAAGGCTACCTTATCCCCTTTTTTAATTTGGGGTATAAGGTCTGAATCGTTGGAGATTTCCTTCGGTTTCAGCCTAACCGAAATACTATTAACGCAGAAGGATAGAATATTCAAAAAAATATTAAGCATATGAAAAATAATTTATTTTATAAAATATAATTATTTTTCGCGTTTATAAAACAAAAACCAACGCTTGTTCTATTTGAAAAGAATAATTTATTAGATTTTTTTAGGATAGGAATTGTTTACTCAATGCGGGTAACATTAACAGCTTTATGCCCTCTATCGCTTTCAGTAATATCAAATTCGACTCTTTGCCCAGGGACAAGCATTTTGTAGCCTTCTCCAACTATATCAGAATAATGCACAAAAATATCTCCATCGAATCCTTCATCAGCGGAGATAAACCCGAAGCCTTTCTTTTTATCAAATCTTTTAACGGTTCCTAAAGGCATATTCCCTCCATTTTCCAAATTAAATAATATCTCTTTAAATAATACATCTCAAAGTATATTGGTGACACCAATATGTCAAGTGTATTTCAATAAAATACTAGATTATTCGCGTATTTCTTCGATTTGTATTATTACACGGCGATTCGAAGCGCGGCCTTCTGGAAAAACATTATTCCCTAAAAGAACTCTTTCAAAACGGCCGTCACGATAACGCTCGACCTCGTAGGGTTTTCCATCGGAAAAACCCTGGCGAACAAGAGTTATACGGTGGTCGGCAAGCCATTTTTCAAGCCCGCTATCGTTATCGATATCCAGCATATTTCTTAAATAGCGGCGTATAGCGGATTCTTCTTCTTCGGCGCGTTCCTGACTTAAAATCATGTTCCTTCGGTCTGAACCGATAGGGTCTGTATGGCCTATGATTTTTACATTAAAGTAAGAATTTTCCTTATTGCTTAAATCAATAATTTTACGAGCCATAGACTCGATACGCGATTCTAGGAACTTGCTGGTAGATGTAACCTCATCGAAAGCGAACTGCACAATAATTGTGCTTTCGCGCCTAATCTCCTTATCGCTTATTTCTATTGATATTTCACTGGAATAGTTATTCCAAATATTTTCTGCGGGATCTTGAAGGGATAACTCCACTCTATATATTTTACGTGGATCGACCAGATTGCCGTTTTTATCACGCCAATCCCATACAACAATCTTTGGGGGGCTATTCGACCCACTCGACAGAACTCTTATAGTATTCATCTGTTGATCTACAATACTTATTGTGAAGCTATCTACAATACCTTCGCCAATACTAATGGATATTCTGTTTTCTCTTTTATCTTTTGGTATCTCAAAATCCTTAGCGGCAAGAGCAGCCTCTTTGGGTCGATACAGCATGCCCTCCCCGCTGAGATATACTCGAACTACCGGCTTAAAATCTTCGGCGAGTTTAATGAATACAGGCACTATTTGAAAGTTAATATCTGCTTGAATCGAACCAATAACCGCTTCACGCAACTCTGAAAGGTTATCGTATGCCGACTGCCATTGAGCACCAGTTTGCACATCTGCCTCGAAGATTAAAGAGGCTCCTGGATTCTCATCCAAAACTCTTTTAATCAAAATAGAAATCGAAAGAAGCGAGTCTTTATATTGCGATAGAGAAACATCGAAGGTAGAAAGATCGGTATAAAGCAGGTCAGTCTCGAAACCATTAACTATAGTGGACATCTCTACACGACGATTTTCCTGTTGTGCCCAAACCTTGTCTTCTATTGATGTATTGGATGTTAGCGGTCTTATCCGGGGGGTTTCGGGATTGTAGTTATCCACGCTTTCAATCATAACTTCGACATCACTGCTAGTCTTTTTACCTATTTCGTTTTTAACAGCTTTAGCCCTTTGAAAATACAAACTACTGGTATCGCCAGTCTCGCTTTCGGAGTCTGTATATCCACGAAGAACAAGCTTAATATCCGGATTCTCGGCAATGCGCCTGGCTATTACCTCGAGAGTAGGCATAAAGCGATCTGCCAATTCCAAGCTGTTTTTTTCAAAAAAGACCACCGGAACGAGGGGTTCCTCGTCAGCGATATATGTAAGTTGCGGTATCGTTATAGCCTCATTCTCTACCTTTACCTCGGCAAATATGGGTCCGATCACATAAAATGGAATTTCTATCCTATTATTTGATACATCGACCTCCGATATTTTGCTGTTACGCAAAGGAAAACGTGAACCATCGTCATCGGCGGAAACGATGAATTTATATACACCTGCTGCTTTTGGCTCCCATGTCCAATCGATATCGTAGATCTCCGAAGGATCAAGAGGAGGAATCGCAAACGGGGACCCTACCATAGATGAATCCGTATTAATAATGAAAACTGAAGCGAAAGTGTTATCTGATGGCTTTCCTCCAACATTTCCGATTATTGCACTGAAGTGGCCTTTATTGCCTATCTCTAAAATCGGCATATCCTTACTATGAGGATCTTTCGCGGCAATAATATCGGGAAATTCAAACGAAGGTGGACCTGTTTCGTTAATCTTTTTATTCTTTTTGCTCTGGGGGATGTTAAAAGTCAATCCTACTGAGTGATTCGTTAGTCGAGCTTTCGATAAGGAGCCCGTTGGATAGAGCATGGCATAATCGAAATTCACCGGTAATTTAGATCTTCCTAAAAGACCGAACCCTAATGCAAAACCTTCAACGCTATATCCAGTTCTCAGTGCAACTAGACCATTGAATAATAAAATCTCTGTTCCTGCGGATAGTTCCAATTTCCCTTCTGAATTCTGGGAAAATTGTATCCTCGGGATTAGCCAATTCTTCACAGCATACGAGGCGGCAGTCGAATAAACCAGCGCCTCTCTGTACCCCTCCCCCATATCGTTTGAGATAGAAAGCGAGGGTTGAACAACATTTTTTGCACAAAAACCGAAGGCTATGCGGTTTTTTCTATATACCGCACCCAAATCCAGACCTAATCCGCTTGCTGAATAACCAAATTCATTAAAAAGGGGATCATCCTCGAAGCGATAGAAATCCGTAGGACTATATTGGTTCCTTATCCACCTCCCTGAAAGCCCAAAGGAAACCTCACCTCTATTCTTGAATTCGAAGGCGTAGGCATAGGAAATGGTAAGATCAAACCTATTCTGGACACTAGCGCTGAAGTATTTTAATTCGGCACCATAAGCACCCCATCTTGCAGAGGGTGAAGAGTAAGCTATTTTAGAGGTAAAGGGGCTTTCATCCTCGAGCCCAAGCCAATATCTAGTTGCATTTGCCGATATCTGATGATTCGAATTCCCGGTAATCGATGCTGGATTCGCACCCATACCCTCGACACCCTGGACACCTATAGCATATATTTCACCGAGGCTTTCCTGAATAGGCGTAAGAGCCATAGCAATTGTCGCAAAAAGGACGAATGCTAAAAATATTGGATCGCGAAATACCACAAATACTATTCCTGCTTTGACAGCGTGAGAACCTCGAGAACAACACGGCGATTAACGAGTCTTCCCTCGGGAACCTCGTTGTCGCCAATTTGCTCACTACGCCAATAACCCTGTTCCCAATAACGGATTGTCATTGGTTCTTCGAAGCTTCGGCCTTCGTATCCAAGCTCAACCCTATGGTCTTTAAGCCAGCCGTCAAGCTCGTCGATAGAATTCATACCGAGAATGTGCATCATTCCGTATTGAAGTCTAGTATATTCCTTCTTTGCCCTCTCCAGCGATAGTTCTTTGTTGGCCTTCGGAGAACCGACAATATCTGTATGGCCAATAACTGTCGCTTTAATACGGACATTGGAGCCAAGGAATTTTGCGCGTTCGATTAGCCTATCAGCCAGAGCCTCGACCCTCGCTTCAAGATATTGTGAGGTTGCTTCGGCTTTTCCAAAATTGAAGCTAATGATAAACATCTCGCGTCTTTCTTCCTGCTCCTTTACCTTTACTGAAATAGGTTTGGATTTGCCTGTTACCGATTGACCGTATATATCTTCGGCATAAATTTCAGCAAAATATGTCTTCTCGGGATCGGGAGGCTGGCCAAAGGAACCTAGCCAATTCCAACTGATTGTAGAAGGTGTTTCTCCTTTACCTGTCTTGAGAATAGCAAAGGGCTCTTCGGAATTATCTTCTGAAATAAATATGGCAAAGGAATCTATGCCTACTTCGGATTTAATTGGATCTATAGATATTTGCATTTCTTCAATATCTTCAAATTCCAGAGCCTCTCTTCCAGAAGCAGAACCACGGGGTCTGAATATTATAGCATCGCCATCGAGAAGAAGTTCGACCTTTGCGAATTCATCTTGGCTTACCCAATCGGAAGCTAGGACAAAAAGACGTGCCTCCAACCAATTTGGTAGAGCTTTTTGGGCGCGTTTACGAAATTCTATCGCCCTATCGTAGGCCTCTTTTATGCAGTCGCTTTCACTGCAACCCGCAACACCCATAAAAACCACATTAACATCGGGATTGGCCTCAAGGAAAGGCACCATTGTTTCCAAAGTGGAAACACACCCTTGATAATCGATTTCGCTGGGTTCGATTTGCTCTTCGCTGTAGTAATATTCGCAGACATACTCGCTCTCGTCAAGACGAACGGAAATATCTACATTACGATTTTCTTCGGAAATTTCGTCTCTAAATTCTGCGCTAGCGTTTTTTACAAGTTCCGCACCCATATCATAACCATCTTCGACAACAATAAGCTTATCCGCTGAAACACCGAGATCGGTGAAATACTTCTTCACGGCACGAGCACGGCTTAATGCAAGTTCTTTGCCCCCATCTATCTCTTTTTTCGCATCATAATGGCCTTTAAGCTCAATTGTTGCTCCTGGGTTTTTAAGTAATCTCTCGGCAATAGTCCTCAACATAGTATCGAATCTGCTTTGTTTGATGACTGTCGAAGTTTTTTCAAAAAATACTATCGGCACCATTGGAGCCTCTTCTTTAACCTTGGAAACGGTCGATAGTGACAGTTGGTCTTTACTTGTGCTAATATTGCCATCGAAGACAGGAGGTCCATAACATGCAAGCGAAGTTTGCCAGGTGTTGTTTTCAAGATCATATTCTAAGACTTTGTTGTGAACAGCCGGAGCCTTATCGCCTTGGTCATTAACGGATGCAAAAAGTTCGTATTGCCCTCCTTTGACCGGTGTGAAATCGAGTGTTACATCTTTTCTATCACCGGACACAAGCTCATCGATTGTTATCTTACAAGCGATATAAGGTTTTCCATCTACAAAGTAATACAGGCTCATAGGGAAATTCTGGGCGTCCATATCGCCGAGATTTTCAATCTTGGCATTTATTTGCACAGATTGACCGGGTATAACATGCTCCGGAACCGCATTGACCGAATTCGGCACAACAGCAAGGTCGGTAATGACCCTCTCAGGTCTTTTCATACCTATTCCAACTGAGACTTTATGAGTCTGGCCCATCTCGACCGGCGAATCGATTGGTATTTGTATCGCATAATCGAGGCCGGCATCCCAATCAGTTCTGGAACGGAATGACATACCTAAACTAATCGCACTGCTTTTGATTTCGTTGTCGGAAGATATCTGTGAGTTGAAACCGGCGCGTGCACCGAGCATTTTGTTTACAAACCACGATTCTGCACCAACAGCGAAACTCATTTCATCACTGATACTGGTTGTGCTCGAAACCGGAACTTCAACTTCGACAACAGGTGTTATTATCCCGAGGATATCATAGGCAAGGCCACCTCTAACCTTCCGTATAAGCTTACCACCCTCTGCGCCGGTGCGAAGAGAAATTTCTGGTTCATTTAAATTGTATCCTTTTGCACCAATGGACAATGGACCAATCTCAGCCAAAAGCGATATATCTGCACCATAGGTCATTTTATCGTAGCCACCGCTAAACACGGGATCATTGGGATCGAAATCGGGACTGAAATTCAGATTATTGTAGTCAATCCGATATAAGTTCGCGTTCACAGCTGTCGCGAGCCGGAACTTGCTTCCCTTCCTGAAAAGCTCGCGCCCAATAACTAACGAACCGATTTGCTGGTTGTATATATCGTGATTAAAATAGCTTGCACCGATAGCGAAGAACCACTTTGTCCACTCAAAAGGAGAGAAATATATAGAGCCTTCTTGCAAGGTCGGTATATTAGCACCGGAGAAGTATCTTGTATAACTTCCGGTGAGCTGTGTCCTGTTGAGACGCATCAAACCGGCAGAATTCGACGCAACCGAATTGACATCATCGCCGATAGCCAGATAAGCACCGCCGATACCCGCCGCTCTGGCGCTTTCGAGTGTGTTATCCATTTGAGCAAAGCTCGAGATTGTAATCGACAATAGCGCGATTACCGCAATGCAAGTCGTATGTTTAATCTTATTGTGGGTCATCGATGATCCTTTCAATAACCATATAATATTTATCCAGTTTTAATCAGTAATCTCATCCTAACGAGCTAGAACAACCGTTCCACCGCACTTAGTAGAACCATCGTCTGCGCTACTAACTGTGAACAGATACGTTCCAACTGACATAAGCATACCATTATTATCTTTTCCATCCCAATTCCATTTGCCATCGGCCTCGGTGGAACGCACTAATCTTCCATCAATGGTAAACACATTAATAATTGCTGTCTTTGATAATCCAGTGAATATAGTCACTTCATCATAGTAACCATCGGCATTCGGGGTGAACGGTCTCGGTAATGATAGGCATCCTTCATCGACAACAGTAAAGTTCAACGAGAAGGTCTCCATAACATTAGCGCTACCGTAATCACCTTCATAATCGCTAATATTGGAATATTTTAATGTCAATGAATCAGGCGAACCAATAATCATATCAGAATTACGCACATCAATAACTATCGACGATGAATCTATATATATACAGGGATCGGCGATGGTAAAACGATGCGGCCCCCACTCGACCTCAAAGGAATATTGATCGAAACCACTTATATTATCCATAATATTCAATGAAATATATTCCGGTGGTTCCTTGAGAACGGCGTTATTTTCAGGAGAAGTCGAAACAACAAACGGTGGTTCAAAATCGCAAATAAACGACCCAAGATATGAACTCGACGGATTCCCGAGGGCATCTTCGCAATAAATCGAAATATCTAGCGTGTCGCCATGCGACCAATTTGTTTGAGGTCGAAATTCAAGAATATCACCTGTTAAAGTCATACTATCAGCTAATGTAAATTGATTTCCATCGACATCGAGTAATATGGAAACCGTCGAAAGCCCTTCGGGATCTTCGATAGATACCTTTATAACCTGATCTTCGACATGTGTAATCGACCCGTCGATTGGCTCAATAAGAGAGAATTCTGGTCCGCTACTATTAACAGAAAAACACCATTCTTTATTAGAAGAATTTGGCCCGCAGTTCGTTGTTTTATCGAAAGCCTCTATTTCAGCGGCAATCGAACCTGAAAGGTCTAATGTTGTGGCATCCAACGCAAGCGAATCACCAAGAAGTTGCATAAGCGGGCTATCCAGATAATATATCACTCCGTTGAGGCTAAGAGCCAATAGATCGAGGTTTATCCCGGCAAAATCGTCTGAGATATGCGTTGTAATAATCAGATTCTCGCTCGAAACATTCTGCCCATTGTATGGAAATGGCTCCCCGATTCTAGGGGCTTCAAAATCAAGAATAATACCAAGGGTTTCGGCGGTAAAAACATTACCTAAAGTATCTATAAAACCATCAATAATGACTTGCCTATGGCCAGCAGTAAGAGTGCCTTCCGGAAACTCTATAGTTATATTGCCTGCCGTTATCTCAATATCTTCCTCTGAAAGGGAAATAGCACCGCAAGTAACAGTGACATCGGAAAGGTCAAGGCCATAATCGCTATCGACGAAAATCGAAAGTTGAAGAGGATCACACGCTATATAAGCATTCTGCGACGGTGAGTTTATCTCAAGGTCCGGTTCAGAAGGAATATACGGTAAGGTATCAATAAACACACCATTGTTTGGACAAGCGAAAGCATTATCGGAGAATCTAATATCTATCTCTATATCTTCTGTCCACTGCAGCGCATAATATGGATCGAAAACAAGACTCGAACCATCGAAGGAGAGGGCTGGAGAATCTATATTATGCTCTATATCATTTATAGTCATTATAATAGATTCTGTCGAGACACCGGATACTAAGTCAGAAAGCATCCATTTTAATCTCTGCAACGGACCCGCGACGAAAGGCTCCATTAATTCGCTTATGCAGATAGGAGGTGAGAAATCGAACAAGAAATTGTCCCCCACCGCTGATGAAAGAGCGTTCCCGGCGCTATCGTTCACTGATACAACAAATACCGAGCATACTTCGTTGTCGTGGAATAGGCTGGAATCTGGATAAAAATGCAGGATTTCACCATCGAAAACAAGCTCCATGCCATCAACATGGAAATCGATACCGCATGCTGTTAAAATAATTGTAGATGGATCTATTCCCTGGTCGTCTGTAATACGGAAACGGAAAGGTTGATTCGGGCAACCAAGAATAGCCCCGGCAGGAGGTGACATGAATTCTACCTCAGGCGGATTAAAATCAAAATAGTAGGTCCAACAATTGGAATTTGAGTTCGCACCGCAAACCTCGGAATTATCAAAGGCATAAACACATACCCTCAAGCTCTCACTATCGAAAGGCTCTAATATAGAGGTAGGAGCTGAAAGGAGCGCTCCGTCATAGCTCAAGCCGGATGTTCTATCGACCCGAATACCGCCGAAACTGACATAAGTTCTTGCCATATCTACACCGGATGAAGAGTCGGCGACCTCGAACGAGAATACCGATAGCAATTCGGTCATATAACTTGAAGGCTCGGGAACTGGCCCGGTGATAGTTGGAGGTTCGGTATCCTTGTAATAAAACAGTGTTAATCCATAACCGAGCGAATTGCCAAAAATATCTGCTATACCATCGATGATTATTAACATTGAATCGCCGGGGAAGTCATCCCATGGCAAGGATAGTTTCAAGGTGTCGCCCTCAAAAATCGCATGAGAGGAACCTAAATCGACGATTATACCGTTTATAAATATTGAGATAGCCGAATAATCAACACCTTCATCATCTGAAATAAGCATCGAGAGATTGAGTGTGTCACAAGAGACATATACGGACTCCGCTATCGAACATGGCCCACATATTGGAGGTGTGCAAGGCACCTCAATAGCAAATACACTACCACCGAGGCGATTCGGGAAACAATACATCGCACGGTCAGCAATTGCAACCTCTACTTCAATAGTATCACAACCACTAAGGGCAATGCCTAAGTCTGCTGGTGAGAAACTCGCAGAACTACCGAAAATAGTGAGTTCAGGCGAATCGACATGAAGAACCGCTTCTTCACCATCTCCGCGGATATCGATAACAATAGAAGAAAAATCCACGCCAGCACCATCGTCAGTGAAGGAAAGCTCAATAGTCTCATCAACTGTGGAAAATACTCCGGATATCGGTGTGATCAATGTAGCTTCAGGTGGAGTGAGATCGATACCAAATGACCAAGAAAGCGGTGTAATCGCAGTTCGAGAGCTTGTCTCAGCGGTGAGATAAACATCTACCATAGAGCCGTCTTCAAAGCTATCGTCCGGGACGAATATCAACAATGTATCATCATCGAGAGTAAGAGTTCCATCGCCGACGTGGTGAACTACACCATTCACTGTCATGGTTATAGAAGATATGTCGAAATCGCCGCTTGGATTAATCAGCGCCGAAACGATTCTCTGACTTTCGCAGGAAGAATAACTCCCCGGGTATGGTTCGATGATTTGGGCATAAGGGCGAACGATATTTGTCCAAAAATCTATGCAAATCGGTTCGGAATAATTGGGACCGCAATAGCCATACACCTTGTCGTGAATGCCATCGAGACAAACGATATGTTCGGATAAACCAAGCGGCAGAAGACCTGTCTCCATGGGCTGGAATGAAACCCTTCCAGCAATAATATTAATCGGTATATCCAACGTAACACCGTCGAGTGTCCAGAATAAAGAGGTATCCTCGATACCTGTTAGATCGTCTAGCGAAGCTAGAACTTCGAAATCATCACTCTCAACAGTATCATCTGGAGCTGGTTCTATAAAAGCAGCTATTGGAGGATGCCAATCTAGATAAATATTCCACGAATAATCGTCAACAAGTGGACAACCATGTAAATCTCGTATATCTCCGAGACTAATTTCAACATTACCCTCCACAAGATCAGTAACAGGAATAAAACAACGCAGAAAAGAGCTGGAATATGAAAACCTTGGGTCCGGGTAACTAAGGCTAATACCATCAATATCGAGTTCGATTGTGGAAACATCGACTTCGGATGGATCTGATAAGCGCACTAACAAAGCAAGTGTATCGCAAGCGATGAGGGAACCATCCGAAGGCGCAACCAATTCAGCAGAAGGTCCTCTGCCGTCGATACCGGGGATATCTATACACCAATCGACTGAGAAGGTGTCTGTTATCGGAGACCAAACATTTACTTCAAGGCAAATTGTCGTGTCATTCGAGAAATAACCATCGTCCAAAACAATACTCCACGAAACCGAACCTGTCGCACCAGGACCAAGTATATCGGGCATAACAGGGGTAACAGCCGAGTCGAGAGCATGGAAACCATCGGGAAGCTCGATTTCCGCCAGGATATCGCTCATACCGATACCTGTAGCATTAGACACAAGCAAGTTAACAGGAAAAGGATTGGGAGTTCTGAAAGAACATGATTCAATTTCTAGCTCATCGGGGCCAGATAGAGATAGATTAAGATCTCCAATTGATATTTCAACTTTGCCCAGGCCATAATAAGTTGCCATTCTTCGGGTAGCACCCGGGGCTAACGCACTAACATCCCAACGCATCAGAACTGCCGAATCTGAATATGGATCCGGGGTTACAATATAATCCCAAATGGTATTTCGATAATGCCAAAAGTCTCCGAACACAATGCGATCCGGTGGCTCTGCACTTCCTCCTACAAGAACACCCGAACCAATAAGGCTATCCTCTGGTTGCCAAGGTGAAGACTCAAAAGCCTGCCAATACGTCGGTATATTTGGAGTTATAAACTCGCGTTCTACTGCAAAATATCCATACTCTGTCGCAATAGGTGCATAATCGTTGTCGCCTATCATTGTATCAAAGAAGATGAGAAGGCCGACATCGGCTGGCAAAGTCGTTGTGTTTGTAGCAATATATTCGATAAGAGCTGTGGATCGTTCGCCGATAACAGTAATTGTAAGCCTTTGCTCGAACTGAATGCCATCGATTTCATACCTCGATACTACGGCATCGGCATCGATAATGGGATGTAAAAGCACCCGAGCTGGATCAGGATGAGTCCCACCATCAACAGAATAAGTCCCCGCAACGGAATCATTCACAAAGAAATGAGTGTGCGAAGTCGCACCTTCGTGAGGGAATCCAAATAGAAGGGATTTTCCATCGATAGTTCCTATAGTGAACCTGCCATCGACATCATTAACAGCTAACCTCATTTCGCCGGAACTGATAATCCTTCGACTATCGCTCATGCCCGGCGGATATAGTTCTAACTTCAATTCGGTTGAATCCACTTGCGCAAAAACTACCGAAAAACAAGCAAGAAAAAACGAGGTCGCCAATAAAATTCTGGCGTTTCTCATAATAACCTCCCAAGACCGACAATGCCGTCAGCGATACCCCATTATCTCGCTAGAACGACTGTGCCGGAACAAATAACCTCGCCTCCTTGCTCTATCACATAAACATAGACCCCGGGACGAACAGGAACTCCGTTAAAGTCGTAGCCGTCCCATGCAAACCTGTGCGAACCGCTAGCAGTAATCTCAGCTACCTGGCGGCCACGCATATCATATACTTTAACAATACCATCGATATCAATGCGACCCGGATAATCAAAGACCACTTCATCGTTATAACCATCCGCCGGCGGCGGAGGAGTAAATGGCTGCGGGCTTGCATGACATCTTGTGATGGGTTTTATATATTTCACACACATATAGTAATCATCGAGCACATTCGGATCACAGATTGTGGTAAGATCCTCTGTGTGCGCTAAAGTAAAGAACAATGTATCGTCGCGGGAAAGATCGAGACCAGTCGCGTGCTCAAGATCAAGAACAAGATTGCCCGCTGTTCCATCGTAACTGAGTGCACCCTCAGTCTCTATATCATAAAGAATAACATGTGTCTCGGCCCCAACGACTTGAGTGACCTGAAGGACGATCTCATAAGGATTAACACCGGCATTCTCATCATCTAGATGGAAAACAATCGAGTCCAAATCGGTGATATCCACATTGGTGTCATTTTCTGCGAAACACCACGCCACCGGCGGGAAGAAATCCATATAGAATTCCCAGAAATAGTTTTCAGCTTCGTTACCCCACTGGTCAACTATGTTGCGAATCGAGGTTTGAACAGTGTCACCGTGTTCCCAACAATCCGCCGAATCTGGCATATATGTAAGATAATGAACGCCAAAGTGATGCCCTGAATAACCGGGATCCCATGTAATTTGCGGGCTGGTGATCGAATACTCCACTCCATTAACCTCGAGGATTATGAGACTCGATTTGAGCGAATCTATGTCAGCAAACTCCAACTCTATGGATTGGTTCGGACAAAGACAGCTAACCCAACTCTGATCGGGGGCAATATTGACAGTGATCTCAGGTGGAATATCGTTATAAATAACACACCAATGCGTATCCGAGACAGCTAGTTGACGATCTATCAGATTATCGAAATCGAAGTCATTGTCGTGAGACCATATAATATAACCAAAGAACATCCCGGAAATAATATCGCTATCAGGAATGGCTCCCGGAGTAGTCGATATCCAATAGATGCTATCACCCTCGGGGCCGGCGTATTCGATAACCGAGTCGATCTCCATCGGCAACCAATAAGTCGTAGTAGAGGTAAAGAACTCGGCCAACAAACCCTGACCCAAGGTATCGATAGAAGCATCATCAAAAATACCGTCCGGATCTGTCACTCCAATCACAATCTGGAACTGGTCGTAATTTGCGCGAACATAGCATGAATCCGGTATCACTACCACAGGTCCAACCGTATCATCATCGCCTATGTTAAAGCACCATTCGATACTTGTTCCATTAGGTGCACAATTGTAAGGCGTTTCTATGGTGGAGGAGTCTGAGATAGACACATAAACGCATATCTCGGCGAATTCCGTGAAATCGGAATCGGTCGAGAATACAATAGTATCCCCCGCCCACGCAAGTTCGGTGGAAGGCCACGGGAAGCTTCCCCAGGGGTTGCCGTTCTCATTAATACGAATTCCTACTATATCATGATCTATCCAGGAATATTGATCTATCAAGCTTGCGAATATATCGGGCGACCATGTATTCGTCACCTCGCCAATGTTGGGCAAAACCCAATCGGTATCGGGAGGGGATTGGTCGCTAATCGCACAAAGCGTTAAATCTCCAAAGAAATTGTTTCCGATGGAATCAGTCCATTGAACAAGTTCGAGGCACATTGTATCTCCATCGGATACGGAGAACGGTGGCCACAAAGCAACTGTATCGACACTAGATGTGCCTTCATATAAATCGAATAGCCCCGGCATATCAACCCATCGGGTAGTATCGCCGTTCCAGATAACAACAACGGAAAGCGTATCTAGCCCCTCGGGATCGACCGTGCGTAACCAGAAAGCACCAGAGTCACAGAAAGTGATCATAGGATCGAGAGTTGTGTCAGGGAAGATAACGGACACATTAGGACCTTCGGAATTTATAAAGAAGGTGTAACATTCCGTCGCTATCACATTAGGTTCGCAGATTATTGTCGAGTCTGCCAGGCTTTCCAAGCAAAATACGATAGAATCCCCACCACCGAATGGCATAGGTGGATCAATCCGTGGATCGAAGAAAATTGTATCTCCGTTCCAATAGACATGTGGATCACTGAGATCATATGCGGTGCCAGCGATGCGTATAACACCGGTTGAATAATCGATTATATAGGAGGAGTCGGTAACATAGAACCATATAAGTGGATACGGCGTAGCCAACTCGGACATATCATCCGGGCTATAATCGATAACATACGGTGCGTCCCAATCGATAACAAACCAGCACGTATCGTCAAAGCCCCATGATGGATTGCCCAGAACATCGGTCATATCTTCGACCCTAACCCAAACGCTTCCAGCGGCTTCAGGCGCGAGGGGCTCGAATAGAAGAGTGCTATCGCCATCGATTAAAGTTACCTGTGAAGAATCGATATTAAAAGTATGCAAGATACCGCGCTCCATATATTTAACAACGAAGCTGTGAGAAGCAACGCCCTCAACATCGACAATGGACCAGCGGAATTGGAAAGTGGTTGTGCAGGAGATTCCAAGACCACAATCGCTTGGCTGTTCGAGCGTAACAACAGGACCATCACCAACTGCAACTTCGAAATCCCAACAGAATGTGGTTCCCAGACTGGACAGCATATTATTGGCAAAACAACCCGTGCTGTCGCAAGCCTCAACTAAACAAACATCGACAGGCCCGGGATCGAGCGTGTCGCCAGCGAGAACCGCACTCCAAACGAGTGTTCCCGGGGTGGCTATAGTTGTTTCGGGTATCCATGAAAGAATTGTGCCGTCAAAGTTAAAAGTTTCACCATTGACGGTAAGAACAAAGCAATCTGGATTAACGAAATTCAGGCTGTCCAGCATTGTAAGTATAATATCCGGTTGATGATCACCGATAATGCCCACAGGTGATATATATTCAGGTATCGGCGGATCGAGATCGACTCTAATATCCCAACAAGTCAGTGGCATACCATAACCTAAACCATCTACAATGCTATCGATACATACTTCGATATAACTAGTATCGAATGATGCCGAGGGATTATATGTGAGAACAAAAAGTGCCGGATCCCAAACAAAAGCGGTTCCAGGGTATGGCACCTCAGTGCCATTTACTGCAAATTTCATCCCATCGACCAAAACGCTGTCAATATCGGTAAACTGGAAGACAATTGAATCTTCAGGACATAGTAAATCCATAGGATAAACAAGCTCCGGTGTCGGGCCTCCCTGCACAACCTCGAAACACCATGTAGTGTCGTAGGTTGTGCAAGCCGGACAAGCTGCCGAATTATCGCAAGACATATCGACATGGATACAAGCCGAATCTCCGGTATAAAGAATGCACCCCAAAGCGTCGAAACTAAGAATAAGTGTTTCCGGTACGCCCGATGAGAATCTCCATTCTAAGGTATCTGGTGCAGGCGAAACAGCGGAAACAGGCGCACACGGCCCGCTCGTAATCGAAACTGTTACTGTATTTGTGTCGATTCCCGCAATATTATCTGGGAAAACCATATAGACATCTGGAGTGAAGCTATATGCTAAATCATAAGGATGATCGATAACAAATGAAGGTGGAGTATAATCATAGACGAAATCAAAGGAATTTGGCTCTTGGGTGTTACCGATCATATCGAGAACTTCGATTCCAATATTGAAGTAACATCCTTCAGCTAAAACCTCGGGTGGTACGAAATACAATGTATCGGCCTCGGGACCATCGATATAATCCACAATCTGCGCAACATCACCAATACCGAAGGCCACGCTATCTGTCGAACAAGAGCTATACCATAAAGAAAGGCTCGAAGTGTTTATCTCGTCTATATCGAAAATCTCGAAAACAAAGGTATCTGGTTGCTCACAACCGAGTATGCCATTTCCATCCGGCCAGAGGTTTTTTATTTCCGGGCCACGCGAAGCAATTCGAAGGTGGCAGGTATCCGTTGACGATGTGCAGTTAGGTCCACAAGTATCAGTTTCGTCGCAGACATTAATAACGCTGTAAACTATAGTGTCACCACCCAGCCACCAAGGCGAGAGAATAGTCACAAGGCCGGTATTAAGACCGACCGAGTCTGTAGAACCAGTAAATAACCAAGCTCCCGGTTCATCTTCATAACACACTGTATCCCAATCTGTAGTGGAACCGGGATGAAGGAAACCGATACACCACGAAAGAGTATCTACCCTCCCCCATCTGTCATTGGCGTTGAACCATATTATCGGAGTATTATCACTAACTGAATCACCTTCACAGGAAGGAGTGGTCCATATCAAATCGGGTGGCGTCTGGTCAATAATGAATTGATATTCATAGGGGCCACTGCTAACGAAATTCATAAGGTTATCATATGCCCAAACAGTAACACCTATTGTATCCTCTGTCGAATATGGCGTGTCGGGAATTACAACAAGGGTTTCGGGGTGACTTCTAAGATTACCCGATGGCCAGATATAATGGTTTGAAGTCCCGGTAACATAGCTACTGCAGGTAACTTCGATGGTTGACCAGTCAATACCATCGGAATCGACAAGAGCAATAACCATCGAATCGACTTGCGGGCAGGCCCAAATCCAATCCTCACCAGGAACAATTGCAGAAGGTATCGGCCCATTAGCAGCAAGCCAGAATGACCAACAAGTTTCGCAGTGGTTGATGGGACAACCGACCAAGGTGTCTGTTTGGTCTGTATTGCGAACGCAAATTTCGACCGTATCACCACCGCTTATCCATAAAGAAGTATCTAGCATAGAAACATCGAGGAAAGCAGTATCGCCAATCCCCCAATAAACTGCACCAGATGAATCTGTTGACCATATCCAATCGGTTCCACCGTTCATAGAGAAGGCAAGACTATCTGTGTTAATAGGCGCGAAATCGTGCGGAACATATGCCCAAATAAGAGGTGTTCTCGTGTCTATCTCCATCTCATTAGGATAATAGTCTTCAGGACAGGGATCGGTTGTGTCAACGACAATACAGAATTTACTCACACCTTCATTATAAACATCGAACATATCTTGAATGCGGTTAAATTCGACGCAAAGTGATTCGCCAACCGCCGCATAATCCTCGACATCGAGGTAGAAATTAAGAAGCATTTCATCGGGATATAAAAGCCAAGTGGTATCGTATGGCAAATCCGCCCATGTAAATTCCGTTGTATCTCCATCGGGAGTATAAACATAAAACCGGATAGTCGATACATTTAAACCGTCGTCATCGAAGATACGATATTGGAAACCATTCGGAGGCTCTAAACAACTGATATACGACCTCTGAGGATAGCGAAGATTGATCATTGGACCACCAGCGCTAATGCGTATGCACCAATCATCATAATCTGTCATATCATCGTCGAATGCAGGCTCGCAACCTTCAATAGACATATATTCAAGCGAATCTTCGAAATGCGCCAGCTTAATGCATATAGTATCACTATCGGAGATGTAATCGAGATGCTGTATTGGCAAATTCCATGTATCGCCTTCCCAAATCACACGGGTATCATCGCCCCAAATAGAATCGACAATTCCGGCGGGTCTAACAAATAAATTTACGAGAGTATTGCTACGGCTAAACCAACCCTCACAACCTGGAGATTCAACAAATTCTATCGTATCAAAAGGTGAAACGGAAGGGATAGGCGTAGCAGGGGCTGGTTCCCATGTCAATGGTTCGCTGAATGGTGGAATGGTATCGAGTATAAACCACCAAAGACTATCAACTGTCATATTGCCAAGAAAATCCGAGGCTTGAAGAAGCTCGACCATAACACTTTCGGGACAAACAGGTATATCATCCATGGGGCCTATAAAACATCGGAATGTATCTCCAAAATCAAATATTGGGAATGGAACACCCTCAAGAGAAACAACAACAGATGTTGGATCGACACCCGAGGCATCGTCGAGAAGTATATCTAAATTCCACAATGGATAACAAGCCGAAATACTATGATTAGCAGGCCAAAGTAGTGTTGCAGATGGTCCTTGAGCATCCACATAATAGTCCCAACAAACTGAATCACCCACAAGTGTATTCTGACCACATAACTCAGCTATGTCGTTGCAATTAGTCAAACAACAATGAATAGTATCACCATGCGATACTGTGAACCCGCCAAGAGCATTGGAATAAAGCAACCAATTATTCACTCCCAGAGAGTGAATATCCGTATTGATATCCATGATAGTGTAGGTATGCGTCGCCCCACCAACATTAAATTTCCAATGGATACTCGTATCCGCTAACGGCGAATCATCGGTAACAAGCAAACTACACGCGAAAATCGGTGAAACAAAGCTCCCTGGAGGTGGAGAGATAGATAATGTATCTGGCAAGGGACCGAGTGTATCAACAGAAAAATTGTATGTAACCGGGATCATTTCATTACCCACACCATCTCGGATGCCACTCACTTCAACACGGATTCCCCCTTCGGGGAAAGTAATTCCGTTTATCACAAAACTATCACAATACCAATCGATCGGATAGCCGGGCGCGCTAAAATCTATTGTCGGACCAGGAATAAAATTTATAATTCCAACTGTAGAATCCACGCAAGTGCTGTCATTAACCCGAAAAGCAACATTTACAGGGGTGCTACACGAAATAATCGACAGGTTCGTTGGTCTAATTAATTCGACCGTAGGAGGATTACAGTCCACAAAGAAATTCCAACAGGTGTCATATAACCAATTCGGACCGCATGTTGCATCGGTTAAATCAGCCACGGAATCGACGCAAACCTCTATCCAATTCTCACAGGGAAAAGGTGAAGTGACAGAGTGCATTACAAGGTCAGTCGTCGGATTAAAGTAGGATCCCGGGAAACCGCTAACCGAATAATGCGTTCCAGCAACCGAATAGAAAATATTCATCGAATCAACACCCGAAACCGAGTCAACAAGACCAATTTCTATCATCGGTGTAGAAGAAGCAATTTCTGAATCCGGCGGTGGAAATTGGAACCAGAGAATCGGTGGCGATTGATCCACTACTAAAGTGTCACAAATATAGGGGCCTTTACAACCATAATTATCAACGACATTGAGAACACATATAATTATTTCGTCTCCAGTGCCGTAAATCAACATCGGGAGAGAATCCAGAGGTATCTTAAGTGTGTCAGTGAGGTCGCCGGGCAACAAATCCCAAATGAAAGCTTCCTCCATTTCGAAATTAATAATAACAGAATCATCCCCTGCGTCTATTCTCACGATAGTCTTGGTATAATCTATCTCGATACCTGTCGGATCGTAACTTTTATCGAACTCAATCATCACTTCAAGGCCGCTACCTGTGGTGCAAGCTGTGAATGAATAGGCTGGTTGGATAAAGTCAATTTCCGGCCCAAGACCGCTAATACATGGAACAGTTGAAATCGTCGTATCGAAAACGGCGTCTATACCTGGTGTCGAGGTGCTACAAGTCCAATATACCTCGAACGTTCCACATGTATCCTCATAGGCTTCAAATAACCACGTTTTTGTGTAGGATTCACTTATAACAACATCATAATATTCATAGCACAAAGAATCTGCATATATATCGCTGCCATCTATAACTAGTGAAGCCATACTGGAATCGAAATTAATGCAAAGCCATAGGGTATCGAAGGTTGTTAAATCTGTAGATTGGTTTCTGACAATAGCGGTGAACTCTTTTGGGTTACCTGCCAACCTACACGAATCTGCGCTCCAGTTTGTAGTTGTGGTGGCCAAACGAATCTCGCCTCGATTAGCCTTAATATTTCCAAGACCATAATATGTGATAATATCGAAGGAATTCCCCCCTACAACCGTTCTATCATCCCACCGAAGAAGGACCCCGCTGTATGAATAGAGACCTCCAGCAAAGGCTGGAGTTACCGTGAATCTCGAGGGTATAAGTTCAGACTCACTGCCATATGCCAAAAAATTGGGAGGCGTGCAATCATCAATGCCAATAATACCCATAGCGATAAGCTGATCCAAATCAGGATCGAGTAAATCGAACTCGGCGGCTGTAAAAGAACCCGGGACAGTTGGTGTATAAACAGTATTGATACTATCGTAAGTTCCGGGGATAGAAACCGGAGCATCGTCTCTCAAATTAATTTTAACATCCCATTTATGCTCGATTCCCACGGAGTGGGGTAAGGTTCCATTGTTCAAAACCCTATATGATACTTTAGCCAATCCAAGAGTATCAATTATAGTATCTCCGTCTTCTGGGATAGTAACAATGTGATTTGCAGGTGCAAAATATTGATCGATTTGGATGACCTCTCCCCCCGGAAGCGGGAATAACCATCTGTTTTGAATAATATTAGAAGAAATAAGATGCCTTGGATATGTGGGAGCATTATAGTCATAAAGATCATGATCTGGCGATAAGACCACTCCAAGCCACCCATAGGTTTCACCATCTATGCGAAAAACCATATTGGATGAAGGATTTAGTGTCAAGATTGAAGGATTATCGAATTCGTAGGTTAGATTATGGCCGGTTGAAAGTTGTCCTACACCAAAATGGCCATTAACGGTATCTACTCTAGCTTCACAGTCCCACCCTGAAACCGAATAATAAGCCTGACCAAAGGCTACGCCAGCTATAACCATAAGCATAACAACAAGATACGAAATCTTCTCGAAACAGACCACAATGGCCTCCAAACTAAAATTATAGTATTCCTAGTTCATTGTTTTTCCGTTACTTAAAGCCTCTACTTTAAGTAACGTGTCACAACACCTCAAACCCACACAAATCTATTAAGCTAACTATAAGAACGCCTAAATTAATGTCAAGATAATAAGCATATTAAATATTATTAAGGATTCATTTAAATTCCTCAATTTCTATTGTTTGAACTGCTTCTATTGGTCGTTCGAGGAATCGTTCACCGACTCCCCTAAAACGCTCTTCCGCATCACTTACAATAAAACGGTGGGAGGGTCTATTGCCTGTTGCCCTGAGACCTCCATTTGCATCGAGAAGACGCTTGACCTCCTTCACCGTGGCTTCGGCGGAATCCACAAGCTGCACAGCCGAGCCGAGGGTATCTTCTATGACTGTGCGAAGCAGCGGATAATGTGTGCAACCAAGGATTAAAGTATCTATGCTGCTTAATCTCAGGTCGGCTAGATAGGTCTCGGCAACCATCCGCGCAATCGGCCCTATAGTCCATCCCTCTTCGGCGAGGGCTACAAATAATGGACACGCTCTGGAGATAATCTCTATCTGTGAATTTAAAGACTTCAGTTCTTTGGAATAACTTTTCGAATCGATTGTAGCATTGGTTCCAATAATACCGATCTTGCCATTCCGAGTTGTTCTTGCAGCGGCATAAGCTCCGGGTTTTACAACTCCGATAACCGGAACCGGGATGTTGTCTATAAGATAATCCAAAGCTACACTCGAAGCTGTATTACAAGCCACTATTACGAGCTTAACATCGAAATCAAGGAGTATTCTTGAATTTTCCAACGCGAGATTTCTAACCCTTTCAGGGCTTCGGGTGCCATAAGGATAGCGAGCAGTATCTCCAAAATAAACAATCTTTTCATTCGGAAGCTGTCTAAACACCTCTTTTACAACAGTCAATCCACCGACACCGCTATCGAAAATACCGATTGCGTTTTCAGGGTCGCGAAAGTTACAGTCGGGCATAATTCTCCAGTTTATTTTTAAATTGTAATATTTCTTTCTCGGTCATATAGCACCATTCGCCTTTTTTCAAACCCCTAGTATTTATACCCGCAAAGGACAAACGCTCGAGTGACTTTATCTTGTGTCCCAAAGCTGCGAAAAAACGACGAACCTCATGGTATCTTCCCTCTGCGAATTCCACCAACCAGATTTCTGATGACGAACCTGTTTTCATTCTCTCGATTCTGCGAGGAACCGCGCGCCTCCCATCGAGGATCACACCTTTATTCGCAAGCTCGATTTCAATAAACGAAAGCCTGCCCTCTATTTCTACGCGATATTCTCTGGGAACACAATATTTAGGGTGAAGTATTCGCTGTGCAGTTTTGCCGTCATTAGTGAAAAATAGGATTCCGGTCGTAAATGAATCGAGCCTGCCAACAGGAAAAAGGTGTGCTAGGCTTTTAGGTAACAAATCCATGACAATTGGCCTACCCGGCGGATCGTTTCGAGAAGTTATATATCCTGCGGGTTTGTTCATTATTACCCAGATATTTTTTTCGGGAAGTTGAATTTCTTGAGCTTGGTATTTAACAACGGGATTATTCACGACTTTCGTTCCCGGGTTGAGAATTACTTCCCCATCGATGGAGACTTCGCCGTTTTTGATAGCTTCATCTGCTTTTCGGCGAGAGATACCGGTGGCCTTTGCAATAAAGGAATTCAATCTATATTCATTTGATTTATTCAGGGTCATTGATGGTGTCTTCTTCCTCGATTTTAATTTGTTTTTCGGATTCGTCGTATTCAGAGTCGAATTCTTTATCGGAAAAAAGATTAGCCAGTTCGGTTTCGCTGGGCAGATCCTCTATTCTTTCAAGCCCAAAAAAGCGCAGAAATTCCCTCGTAGTTCCATAAAAAAATGGTCGTCCAGGGCCTTTTTCACGCCCGCGCACAGTTATAAGGCCGCTTTCGAGAAGTCTGTGCAAAGGACCTCCACTATCCGCGCTGCGTATTTTATCGATAACAGGTTTAGTAACCGGTTGCCTCAGGGCAATGATTCCGAGAATATCGAGCATTGGGCGAGAAAGGCGTGGAGTGTTCTTGATTGAGAAAACCTCACGGAGATAAGGTGCCATAGCCTTTATTGTGTAAAATTGATAGCCTCCCGCAATAGGATTGATTCTGAAGGATCTTCCAAGTTTTGAGTATTCTTCGTTCAAGGAATCGACTATCCGAATAAGCTCGTTCTTGGAATCTAGGTTAGCTATTGAGACAAGCTTTGATTGCGGAATTGGGCTTGGTGCCGCAAATATCAACGCCTCCACGATACTTTTTTTACTTACCTCACTCAAGTTTTCCCTCCTCTTTATGGAAAAGCCAGATATCGCTGAAAGAATCTCGTTGGTGAATTTTAACAACCTTCTCTCGAACAAGCTCGAGAAGAGCTATAAATGTGGCCACGAAGATCATAATCGTAATCGGACCGTCAAAGAGATCTAAAAAACGAGCTTTTTTGCGTTTAGTCAACATACTGCGTATTTCGTTCATTCGCTCCTCGACATCAAGCTCACCGCTTTCGTAGCCGGGAAGAATAAGATTTTCTCTTTTGAGCATCTCCCATGCGGAACGAAAAAGGCTATAAAGATCAACCGACGCAAGTTCTTCGACAGTGTAATTCGAGGGGTCTTTAGAATCGGGGTAGCTTCCTTTTGGAAAGAGATTCTCCTGTTCCTCACGAAATTTAAATAGCTTATCACTGACTTTTTTGTAAAGCTTGTATTCGACCAGCATCTCTACAAGTTCGGTTCGGGGATCATCAATCTCCTCGACATCAAGCTCAGGATTTGGTATAAGCATACGAGCTTTAATATTCATTAGAAGCGCTGCCATCAGGAGATATTCGCCGGCGAGGGAGAGGTCCAAAGCCTCCATTTTATCGAGGTAAGTTGTGTATTCCTTAACAACATATGTTATCGGAATATCGTATATATCTATCTCATCTCGTCTTATGAGATATAATAAAAGGTCGAGTGGCCCCTCGAACATCTCGAGATGCACTCGACAACGATCATCGATATATTTTTTTGTTTCGTTTTCCATAAACCGCTTAAACATAACAAAAACAATGGAATAATCAAGGGATTTTAAGTATCTAATTGCCTTGACACCAGACCTTTCAGTTTGTATTTTGTTTTTTCTATTTGTGTTAGAAATGAGGAGATAAAAATGGCCTATACTTTTATAGGTGGTATTCACCCGCTAGAAGAGAAAAGATATTGTTGTGATGCCCCTATACAACCACTCGAACCCCCTCAGGTCGTTTATGTTCCATTATCACAACATATCGGCGCACCTGCTCGATGCCTTGTAAAAAAGGGTGATCGCGTTCTTTTAGGCCAAAAAATAGGAGAAGCCTCCGGCTTTGTCTCATCGGCGGTTCATGCCTCAGTTTCAGGGAAAGTTAAAGCAATCGAGCTTCATTTACACCCGGTTTCCGGTAAACTAGAAACGATGGTCATAATAGAAAACGACGGCCTCGATGAAGCTGCTGCTGAAATCAAACCTCACGGTGAAGATTGGGAAAGCGCTACGCCTGAAGAAATCCGCGATATAGTCGCATCGGCAGGTATTGTCGGTATGGGCGGAGCTACTTTTCCTGCACATGTCAAACTTTCGCCTCCAAAGGATAAAATAATCGATACTGTATTGCTTAATGGTGCCGAATGCGAACCGTATCTTACCGCCGATCACAGACTTATGCTGGAATTTTCGAATGACATCATTCGCGGTTTAATACTGATCGCTAAAACCCTTGGGGCCGGAAAACTTGGTATCTGCGTAGAAAATAATAAACCCGATGCGATAAAAATCCTTCAGGAGCGCGCTAAAGATACTAATATCAAAATCTATCCGATGAAAGTCAAATACCCTCAGGGTGCGGAAAAACAGATGATATATGCAGTAACTGGCAGAGAGGTTCCCAGCGGGGGTTTACCGTTTGATTGCGGTTGTTATGTCCAGAATGTCGGAACTTCCAAGGCCATATACGATGCAGTTGCGAAAGGAACGACCCTATATCAACGAGTAGTTACTGTTACCGGACCAATATTGAAAGCACCTGCAAATCTAATGGTTCGCGTAGGGACACTTTATTCAGATCTGGTTAAGGCCTGCGGCGGGACTACCGAGGATATATTTAAGGTAATCAGCGGGGGTCCCATGATGGGCATTGCACAGGCAACCCTCGATGTTCCAGTGACTAAAGGAACCAGTGGTGTGCTTCTTTTCGGTTCTGAGGATGTCGAAATCAAACCAGAAATAGCCTGCATTAATTGCGCAAAATGTGTCGATGCATGCCCGTCCTTTTTAATACCTACAAGAATAGCGCAATACACAGAATACGGCGATTTCGAGATGGCTGAAAAACTTGGAGCACTGGATTGTATCGAGTGTGGAAGTTGCGCCTTCGTATGCCCCAGTGATAGAAAACTTCTTCAGTATATTCGAAGGGCTAAGACTCAAATTAAAGCCGACAAAGCCACGCAAAAATAAGGGGAGGAAAGGTGAGATTAGCCGATATTATCAAACCCGAAAATATTATTCTATCTCTTCAGGGGAATAATATTGAAGAGGTTATCGATAAGATGCTTTCGGTAGCCAAAGACGTGAATAAAGGGAATGTCTCCGAAATTAAAAACGAGCTTTTGCTTCGCGAAGACCAGATTGGAACCATGCTTGGTAATGGTATATTTTTCCCGCATGCAAGAGTTGGTGAAAAGGGACTCGTCAATGTTGCCTTAGGAATCAATCGTGATGGTATCAATCTTGAAACTCCCGATGGCAAACCGATTAAATTCTGCTTTATTGTTATTGCACCGTTTGAGAAAAACAGCCTCCTATTAAACTGTAGAGCTGCTTTCCTGAAACTTATATTAACGCCCGATCTATCTTCGAGGCTTTTTGAGGCCCAGACTCCAGAAGAGGTTTACTCGATCATCAAAGAAAGTAATATTAATGTTATCGAAACACTAATCGCCGCCGATGTTATGCGAAGAGATGTCCTGTCGATTCGGCCAGATTTAAGTTTGCGCAAAGTTCTCGAGTTGATGTTCGAAAACGAGATAGACACCCTTCCTGTTTCCGATGAGGATGGGAAACTCCTCGGGGTTGTCAGCGGCCAGGAGATCATTCGTATGGCTATTCCAAAATTCATTGATGGCCTTACCTCTTTAAGTTTTGTTAAAAGCCGAACCCCTTTCGACCAGATACTCTCGCGCAGAGATACCGTAAAAGCAGAAGAAATCATGGAAAAGGATTTTTTAAAGGCGCATTCAGATACAAGTCTTCTGCAGATTGCGCATATGATGGCAAGCTCTTCGGAGCAATTCGTTTTTATTGTCGATCCATATAACGATGGGAAGTTTGTTGGGCTTATCAACATACGAGAATTATTAACGACCATTCTAGTGGCTTAAACTGCTTAACTCTATGATACTTAATTGTTCTTTAAAAAAGTCAACCATACTGTTCTTCTTAGCGGCGGCGGTTTCGGCGTTAACCCAAATCCCAAGGGGCATAGTCGCCGATCCAGAATTTAAGATATATCCGTTTTTACGTGTGGTCGAGGGTGTATCGCTTCCTTTCGTTGAAGAAGCAAAGCAGAATCCATCGCCCTACTGGGATATTTGCACCGGTTTCTCATATGAATACTTGACAGTGGGCATTGCGGCGCGAAGCCACTTTCTTTCTTCGACTAGCGACAGCTTCTACCACCCGGAAACGGAAATCTTCACTGAAGGACACACGGCAATGCTCGTGGCTCATGTAGAAGGCAAGGCGGATGTTCGTCCTGTTCGTTTCGTCGCAAATATCGATATCGGCTCTATTTGGTTTCGGGAATTCGATTTTCAGCGGTATTCTTGGAGTCGATCAGTTTTACCGGTCATTGGACTCGGTGTTGATTTTAGGATACCTATTGTCGATAAAATATCGATTTGTACTGGAATTCAATATATGGCTGCATTCGAGGGCTTCGAAGTCAACGCAAAGGAATACAATTCAGTTCAGGCAACTATCGGTATGGTCTATGATGGGGCGATGGTGAAATGAAGTTAGTTGCGTCAATTGTAGTATTATCATTCTTATTGGCAGTGTTTCCGTGTCTATCGCAGACAGTTCAACGACCCCCTCGCCCCGGCGAAGAACCTGTTGGCCCTACAGATAAAGCGGTGCCCGTTTTAGATAGAGATTATCACAAAACCAAGAAGATCGAACCTAGCTTTGGAGGAAGCGCTGGAGTAATTATTTATCCAAGCGGCACAGTGTCTTCCATAAACGGTGGAATCAAATACGGAAAATGGGAATTAGGTGTGGAATTGGGTTATGTTGATTACGAACGGACATTTGCTGGTTCGAAGGTATCCTATATTAGCCCCGGAGACTCGACTATTTACGAGCGAGGTAGTTTCCTCAAACCGGCGCTATACGCTGAATATGAAATTGGAAGCGGTTGTTTTTCTATAGTTCCAAAAGCTAAACTAGGATTCGCAAATATGGTTTGCAGAAGGTATTACGATCACGATAGAAATGAACCTTCGAGATTTGAGAGAGATAGACTGATAAACTCATTTGGAGTCGATTTTCGATTCTCTCTAAATCATATCGGTTTTGCCCTCTGCGTAGAGTGGATAGCGATTAATCCGTGGTTTTATATTGTGCCGGAAGATTTCGGTATCGTTTCAACAGGATTAGCTATAAGTTATTGATTTACAAGATATTATAATAAATTAATTAGGAGTAAAGTTGTCCGAGAATAAGTTCATAGTCTCTTCTTCTCCCCATCTAAGAAGTGGAGTAAACACAAGTTCCATAATGTGGAATGTGGTGATAGCCTTGCTTCCGGCCTGGGTAGTCGGAATATACTATTACGGGCCCCGAGCTATCTGGCTTACACTATTAAGTATAATAGCCGCCGTAATCACAGAGTTCGCTATTCAGGCGATAAGAAAGGTCCCTTTTTCTGCATTGGATGGTTCTGCAGTTATTACCGGAATGCTGTTAGCATTTAATGTTCCTCCCGGAGTCCCTTGGTGGATGGTAATTATAGGGAGTGTAGTCGGTGTTGCTATAGGTAAACAGGCTTTTGGAGGCCTTGGTCATAACCCATTAAATCCCGCCTTGGTTGGAAGGGCATTTCTCATGGCTAGCTGGCCTGTCCATATGACAACAGATTGGATTTTGCCGCGCGGGGGGAGCCTTTCGGGTGCAATCGGCGTAGATGCCGTTACAAGTGCAACACCACTTACGGTTTTGAAACTTGCTAGAAATGCTATCTTAGACCCAGCATCATCTTCAGAGCAGATAGAAGCGGCGCGCACCTCGATTGAAGCTATCTATAGCTCATGGCCCCAAATGATGATAGGAAATATCGGCGGATGTATTGGCGAAATAAGTGCGCTTGCTATCTTGCTTGGAGGCATTTTTCTTATAGTTAGAGGTTTCTGTGATTGGCGCACTCCTATAACATATATCGCCGGCGTGGCGCTTCTCGGATGGATATTTGGTGGGACTCAAGGCTTTTTTACCGGTAATATGCTTTTCCAGATATTTTCCGGTGGGCTTTTCCTTGGAGCATTTTTTATGGCTACGGACATGGTTACCACCCCAATTACAAAAAAGGGTCGATGGATATTCGGTCTCGGTTGCGCGGTATTGACCGTTTTTATCAGAAGATGGGGCGGTTATCCCGAGGGGGTCAGCTACTCAATTCTCATAATGAATATATTCACACCCATTATCGACAGACACACAAGGCCGCGCATTTTCGGCCACAGCGCCAAGAAAGCGGGGCAGTGATATGAAAGACATCATTAGACCCGGTTTGATTTTAATGGCATACGGGCTAATCGCCGGTTTGGCCTTAGGCCTTGTAAATTCGGCCACAGCACCTAAAATAGCCGCTCAGGAAGAGGCAGCTAGAATGGCCGCTATAGAGGAAGTTATGCCAGATGCGGTATTATTTACCGAAGACAGTGCCGGCTCTGTCGATTACCTCGTCGGTTATCAAGACTCTGCGAAAACAAATGTCGCAGGTTATGTTATCACAGCATATGGGAACGGTTTCTCATCCACTATTCGCACAGTTGTCGGCATCAATAAAGATTTCACTGTCGAGGCAATCGAGATAGTTTGTCAATCGGAAACTCCGGGACTTGGCACTAAGGCCATAGAACAAGACGATCCCCTTAAAGAACCATGGTTCGAGAGACAATTTGATGGCCTATCCCCCACTCAACTCAAGGTTGATAAGGATGGTGGCCAGCTTAAATCTATCACTGGCGCCACAATCACTAGCCGTGCAATAGCGCGTTCGGTAGCCAATGCCGCAAAGAAACTGGAAACCGCTATTAAAGCAAAATCCCCAACCCCCACAGATACCATTCATAGTATTATGCCCGCCGCCAATGATTCACCCATAACCGAAGAAGGAGGTGTAGAATGAGTAAAAAAGGTTTCCTATCTGATATTACAAAGGGATTTCTTATCGAGAACCCGGTTCTCGTGCTTGCTCTCGGCCTCTGCCCTACGCTCGCTGTTACTTCTAGCGCGATTAACGGCCTAGGAATGGGCGCAGCAGCTACCTTCGTTCTTTTAATGAGTAACATTATCGTTTCGCTGATAAAACCCCTCGTACCACCGAAAATACGCATACCAATCTTCATAGTGGTCATAGCTACTTTTGTTACCATTGTGAAACTTGTCATGGCAGCATACACACCTGCGCTTTCGGATGCACTTGGAATATTTATTCCTCTTATTGTAGTAAACTGCATTATACTCGGGCGTGCTGAGGCTTTCGCCAGCAAACACGGAGTTCTACGCTCAGCTGCAGATGGCCTTGGTATGGGGCTCGGTTTCACTATAACTCTAGTCTTACTTGGAACTTTCCGCGAGATAATTGGCAACGGAAGTGTATTCGGATATAATATCATGGGCGCAAGTTATCAACCGGCCTTGATGATGATATTACCACCCGGTGCATTTCTCTCGCTTGCCCTTATGGTCGCCGGCTCGCGATGGATACTCGAAAAAACCTCTAAAGGAGGTAATAGCTAATGGCAAATCTATTAATCATAGCTATCGGAGCAATCTTAATAAATAACTTCGTGCTTTCGAGGTTCCTAGGGCTATGTCCATTCATCGGTGTTAGTAAAAAGACCGAAACGGCCATCGGGATGGGCATGGCGGTGGTTTTCGTAATGGTTCTCGCATCGGCTGTAACCTGGGTCATATGGACATACCTTCTTTCCCCGGGTGAAAGCAATCTCTTCTGGATTATCGCTAGAGCCTGCGGTAGCGAGGCATCGGCGCAATCCTTCGATCTACGGTTTCTTGAAACTATAGCTTTCATCTTGGTAATCGCATCGCTGGTACAATTTGTAGAATTGGTGTTAAAGAAGATATCCCCCGCGCTTTACGACGCATTGGGCATCTTCCTGCCACTGATAACTACAAACTGCGCCATTCTGGGTGTTGCAGAGCTTAACACGATGTCACTTAATTATGGTTTCATCGAGGCTGTCGTCCACGGTTTTGCCGCAGGCATAGGATTTACACTTGCCCTAATTATGATGAGCGGCATCCGTGAGCGGCTTGAGTTCGCGCCGGTTCCACACTTTATGAAAGGCCTTCCGATAGCATTCATCGTTTCTGGGCTTATGAGTATGGCCTTCCTTGGATTCAGTGGATTGAAATTCTAGTCAAGGAATAAATTTATTATTCGGTAGCGTTGCAATAAATAGGTCAATTTGTTTGTAGTTAGTTGACATAATCCTTACTTACTTTCTTTCATTGAATGAGCATTGAACCAGAGTTTAAGGAACGCCTTGCACGATTTATCTGTTTGGAACCCATCCATGTTCTTCAGTTTGCGTTCTAATGTCCGGTTCCAGGACTCGATAGCATTTGAATTGGATGGCAACGCCGGGTTTCTTTTGTAGGCGAGGAGAAGATCGAGATTCCTATCTAGCGACTTTAAAAACCTTTTATGATATGACGCCGGAAAGAACGATTTGAGCGCCAGAAGCTGCGACGACAAACCCTTTGCGCTTGGTGCGGAGGCTGCCACAAAAAGGGCATCGTTTTTTTTCGTTCTTCTCATGACACGAAGATAACTCTTTATAACTCGTTTGCAAGCAATTCATTAGGCCTCGTTAGAGACCCATTTATTGCAACGCTACCAGAAATTGAAATCCCGTAGGGGGCGGGTTTCCCGTCCCGTCATCGCAAATCGCACCGGTTTCAAAAAACGGGCGAGGGGACCTCGCCCCTACAAATTGACAATGCGAAATCGCCCGAAAGCGGGAGCACACAAGGTGTTCCCC
>JAGLDC010000009.1 GCA_023145965.1 bacterium
AATGTCGGTATCGGAACGACAAGCCCCGAACATAAACTTCATGTTACAGGAACCGAAAGCGGTAGTGCCAGCGCCGGTCATGCCGTTGGCTACTTTAAAAATCTTTATGATGGCACTGCATCAAACCCTGCGGCTGTCTATGGTGAATGCGCCAACACGGACAACTATGGCATTGGTGGATACTTCAAGGGCGGTTGGCAAGGCGTTGCAGGTGCAGTGTACGCGACTAGTGACCGTGACTATTATGGCGTGACGGGCTATGTTGACGGCGGAAGCGGAACAAACTATGGTGTATTGGGTCACGCATACGGTGGAACCACGAACTACGGCGTTTATGGTTACGCAAACGGAGGCACGGACTACGGCGTATATTGTAATGGTGACGGAGCTTACACAGGTTCCTGGACCGATGTTTCGGATAGAAAGTTCAAGAAAAACATCAGACCGATGGAGGGCATCCTCGAAAAGGTTCTTCTGCTCCAACCGAAAACCTTCGAGATGAGAACTCAGGGATACGATTTCATGGGGTTCAGTGATGGTGCCGAGTACGGTCTAATTGCCCAGGAGTTGGAGGAGGTTTTCCCCGAATTGGTTAAGCACGGCGTTCACCCCGGTGATGAGAAAAATCATGCGCCTGTCGAGTATAAAGGTATTGATTATATCCCCTTGACCGCCATTCTCATAGAGGCCATGCAGGAACAGCAGGCGCAAATCGAGCAACTTCGAGCCGAGAAGGATGCCGAGATTGCAGAACTACGCGCGCGTATCGAAGCGCTGGAATCGAAATAAGAACTGAACATATCGGGGATAAGAGAAAAGGGGCGGCTCAGGTCGCTCTTTTTTTTGGTGATTTTATCTTTTTTCATATTAAATTTCCTAAAATAAAAAACTCTCCAGGGATTGGCACGGAGAGTTTTTATTACGAGATATTACTTCGTTATTTAATCGAAATAAAGCCCATCTCAGTGACTATTTCCTGTCCCTTCGACGACAAAACGAAATCGATATATTGCTTGGCAATGCCTTTGGCCTCGCCGTTGGTGAACATGTGAAGCGAACGGACGATAGGATATGTCCCGCTTTTCGCACTGGCCGCTGTCGCGTCTATGCCGTTGACCTGAATGGCTTTGACCTTATTGTTGAGATAGCCCAAGCCGATATAGCCTATCGAGAACGGCGTAGTCGATATTGTTGTGCTAACCGCTTGATTCGAGGCCAGCTTGAGGGCATCGTCGCGGACAGAGCCGCCCTCGAGCACCTTTTCCTTGAACACCTCGAAAGTGCCGGAGGAAACATCGCGCGAGACGACGATTATATTCTTGTTAGGGCCGCCGAGTGCCTTCCAGTTTGAGATTTTGCCGGTATAAATATCGCGGAGTCGCTCGATAGTGATCCCTTTGATTGTAAGATTGGGGTGAATCACTATGGCGATCCCGTCCCATGCGACAATATGATCTGTCGGATTGACGCCCTTGCCCTTGGCGGTGGTGATCTCTTTGGTTTTGATGTCGCGGGATGAATTCGCGATGTCGCATGTGCCATCGATAATAGCGGCTATGCCGACGCCGGAACCACCGCCACGCACTGTCACATCGATCTTGGGATTGATGTCCATAAAGGCCTCGGCGCAGGCTTGCGCTATTGGCAGGACGGTTGTCGATCCGGTCAAGACGATTTGGTCGCCACTGGCGAAAACGAAACCGGCTGTTAAAATCAGTATTACTGCGACTTTGAATAATTTCATCATTTTTTCTCCTTTATAAGCTATTTCCTAAAACGGGTTGCTTTTAAATTCCCACCTGAGCTGGACACAGATATTATCCGTAGGCTCGGAGTCCGCCAACTCCGGTGTGGTTCTCTGCCAGTTGACCTGAAGTTGGGTGCTCTGGTCGTTCTTGGTCAAGAAGTAGTTTACGCCGAATGCCATAAGGCTATAACCGTCGTCGTCGGTATCAGTGTTCGGGTCCCACATGTCGTAGCGTCCGAGAAGCTGAAACCGCCCGCCGAGCGATACGACCGGCATAATCATGATGCCTGAGCTTTGTGTCTCGTCCTTCTTGCGCATAAGATATTCGCCCCACAACTCGACCGGGCCGTAAGCCCCGCGAAGGACACCGGTGATCTTCATATCGCTTTTATTTTCCGTGCCGCCGAGTGTATCTGTGGCGACCTCGAACTGGGAATAGTGAACCGAACCGGCCAAGGTAATGCCGGTAATGGGGATAAAGCGCACATTCGCGACAAAAGCGGGGTTGATGTCGATATTGTTGAGGTATTTCTTGTATCCCTCGCCGTTGTAGATGCCGATCTGATACTCGCCGAAACCGGCGGGAATAAAGCCGGCAAGCGCGACTCCGGCGTCTGCGGAAGCGGTGACACCGTTAAGGTCCTCGGGGGCTTTTTCTATCGAGAGATAACTCCAATCGTAGATAGTCCCAAAATAGTTTTTAATGACACCGACTTGAAGGCTCGCATCCTTGAATACTCCCGAATATTCGAGGTAGGCACCCTTTATTTTAAGCCCGGCACCGTTGGCATCGGCGGATTTATCGCTCGAATAAATATCGATGTTGAATTTCCCCGAGATCGCCGATGTAAATTGATGGCCAAATGCAAAATAACCGCGCGCGACCTCGAATCCCATCGCCTCGGTTTCGCTGTCGTATCTCTCCAAGTTCATGCGAAACCAGGTTTTTCCCTCGATTTGGCTTTGCCCTGGCTCATTCGCGGAAAACGCTACCACCGCAACCAGCATTAACATTAGAAGCCTTTTCATTCGTCCTCCTCTTGTTTTATATTCTTTTAGCTTCTTCAAACGCGCAAAGTATATTTGCGGAGTGTTAAAGCATTATTGAGGAAAAATGAAGATAGGATTAAGAAATTGGTTTTATTGGGAAGACCATCTCGAACCTGCATCCCTCGGTTTTCAGGGTATCGACGCGGACGACTCCGTCGTGCAGATTGACGATATTTTTCACAATCGATAGCCCGAGGCCGGTGCCTCCGAGTTTGTGAGAGTGCGCTTTATCGACAGTGTAAAAACGCTCGAAAACCTTGTCGGTTTCGGCGAAGGGAATGCCTATGCCTGTGTCCTCGACTGCAACGGCAACGCCTTCGCCCACGCGATAGCATTCTATTTTAACCTCGCCGCCTTCTTTGTTGTATTTGACGGCGTTATCTATAAGGTTGCTGATAGCTATCTCGATCAGACTCGGGTCGCCTTGTATTTCAGGGATGTCTTCGGCAAAGTCTATCGAGATGGTCACTTTCGCTTTTTGAGCTATCTTAGAAAACATGGGCACAATAATATCTATCATATCTGGAAGATAGATAAATGTTGTCAACGGCACAGCGGAGCTTTCGACTTTAGTTAAAGTGAGAAGGTCCTCGACTATAGCTATCATTCGGTTTGTATGTCTTTCGGTTATATCGATATATTTCTTCTGCTCATCGTCGAGGGATTCGCTTTTGAGGGTTTCAGTATAGCCTTTTATTAAAGTAAGTGGGGTTTTAAGTTCATGCGAAACATTGGCTACAAAATCGGCTTTTATTTTGCGTATCCTGAATTGCTCGGTTATATCTCTAACGACTATAATTAGCGAATCGCCGCGCAAGGAGGGGAAAGCGGCGGCCTCGACGCGGGTGTCGTCGAGATCGAATTCTACCGGTTTCCCGGATTGCTTTTCTATGAGGCCGATTATCTCCGGGGTTCTTATCGTCGAGAGAGCGTCGTTACCGATGATGTTTTCGCACTTGATTTTTAATACTCTCTCAGCGGAATTATTCATTGCCGTGATATTCCCATTTTTAATTAGGATAATGCCGTCACGAAGGCTGTCCAGAATAAGGGACATCTCGTCTTCCTGGGCCTTTAACGTCGCGAAGGAACTCTCGATCTCGCCTGCCATCTGGTTGACAGCCTTTTCGAGCTGGTTGAACTCGCTATTTCCGCTTTCCTCAAGGCGCACCGAAAAATCGCCTTTAGATATCTGCTTTGCCGTTTTCGATATTTCCGAAATCTTCTTAACTATTGCCGATTTCGAGAGAACAGTGATGATAACGCCGACGATGATCAGCCCGAACATTAGCGGGATGACCTCGCGCACATGTTTGTTTTTGAAGTCGAGAACCGAACTGACGGGCTTGCTTGCCCTTATAACAAGAGAATCACTCACTCTCAATGCAGAATAGACGAGGTGTTCTTTGAGTGTTGCGCTGAAGCGGATAGTAGAGCCTTCGCCTTCGGAGAAAGCGGTTATAATCTCCGGGCGACCCGCGTGGTTATCCATCATAGCGGGATTTTCATCTGTATCGACCATTACCCTTCCAGTTTTGTCGATAAATGTAAATCTTATTTTTGGGTCGAAGTGGTAGTGTGTTAAAATCGAATCGACGACTTCTATGGAAATGGAATCCGGCAACAACTCCGAGAGAAGGCGCGCTTCGCGGAAAAGGGTTTGTTGCGTTTCCTTGGAGAAAAGCTTGAATGCACTGTCAATTGAAATGAATACGGAAATAGTTACCGCCAGCACCATGACGAATATCACCAAACCGAAATATCGATTTATGATGCTTTTCTTTAAGTCTAACATATCACCTAATCTTCTTCGCATTTCCGAAGTCTATAGCCTATCGACCTAATGGTCTCTATAACATCACCTGCGGCCTGAAGCTTCCTCCGAAGGTTGAGTATATGGACATCGATAGTTCTATCTATAACGAACTGGCGGTCTTCGCCGAGATAGTCGAGAATGCGTGCGCGGGTTAGCACCCTGCCTTTGTTTTTCACGAGTATTTCGAGGATTTTAAACTCCGTTGCGGTCAGATTGACAGGCACTCCATCGACCTTCAGCTCGAACTTATCGGGCGAGAGCTCGATTGAGCCGGATCTAAAAGTTTTCGTTTCTTCGCCGGGGTTTATCCTCCGAAGAACGCTTTTCACTCTCGCTATAAGCTCACGTATGGAAAAAGGCTTTGAAACATAGTCGTCGGCGCCGAGTTCGAGACCGAGGACGATATCGGCTTCGCTGCCTTTTGCTGTCACCATTATAATCGGCAGAGCTTTGGTATCGGAGTTCGAGCGGAGAATCTTACAGATCTCGAGGCCGTCGAGTCCGGGGATCATTAAATCCAGTAGAAGTAAATCGAATTTGTCTTTAGAAACAATATCGAGAAAATCGACTCCGCTAGAGAAAGCCTCCACCTGCCAACCCTCACGCGTGAGGTGCAGATTTAGAAGTTTTCGAACATCGTTTTCGTCTTCGACTACGGCTATTTTTTTCATCTTAAAGCCCTTCGTTCTCGTGATGACGAACATCGTCGCCTGTCATACAATATATAAATTCTTCCGCCAAATTGGTAGCCTCATCGCCGATTCTCTCGAGGTTTTTAGAGACATAAATAAGCCTCATGCTTCGCTCGATAGTCGAGGTGTCAGAGGCCATATAAGTCAGAAGCTCGCGTGTTATCTGGTCGTTCAGGTCGTCGACGAGGTCGTCCTGAAGAAGAACCTTGTGGGCTAAGTCCGGGTTATTCTCGGTGAAAGCATTCAACGAATTGGCTATCATCGAGCAAACGATATTCGCCATGCGCGGAATATCAATAAGCGGTTTTACAGGCGGTCTGCTTATCAAATATAGCGCATTCTGCGTTATGTTGACCGCCTGATCGCCGATACGCTCGAGGTCCTTGTTGGCCTTTATTAACGATATCACCCTTCTCATGTTGCCGGCTTTCGGCGCAAAAAGAGCGATAATCTCGACCGCCTTCGCCTCGATCTCGATTTCTGCATGATTGCATTTAGGCTCGTCTATATCGAGCACCTCGCGCGCAAGTGCGGCGTCCCTATCGACCAAAACACGGATCGATTTCTTCACCATTTCCTCGACACGCCCGGCCTGTTTTGTGAATTCGCGTTGAAGTTCTAAAAGCGTTTGTTCTATCATATTACCACCTACCCAAATTAGCCGTTCAAATAGCACTCGGTCAACTCGTTCTTCGGTTTTGTAAAAATATCTTTAGTCAAGCCGAAATCGATCATCTCGCCGAGCATCATAAAACCGGAATACTCCGCCACTCGCGCCGCCTGCGCGACATTGTGCGTGACGATTATCACGGTTAGTTTCCCTACAAACTCCTGAAGGAGATTTTCGATCTTATCCGCCGAAATGGGATCGAGAGCCGATGTCGGTTCGTCGAGAAGGAGAACCTCCGGCTGCGCTGCAAGCGCACGCGCTATGCAAAGCCTTTGCTGCTGGCCGCCGGAGAGGTCCATCGCGTTTTTGTTCAGTCTCTCGGAGACCTCATCGAAAAGGTCGACATCCCTAAGCGCTTGCTCGACCCTGTCCGATAGCTCTTTGCCTTTGGCCAATTTGTGGATTCTTATGCCGAACGAAACATTCTCGAAAACCGTCATCGGAAAAGGATTAGGCTTTTGGAAGACCATTCCTATTCGCCTACGAAGACGGTAAATGTCCGTCGATTGGTCGTAGATATTCTCACCGTCGAACAGGATATGCCCGTTTGTTTTCACCCCCGCGATCAGATCGTTCATGCGGTTGATCGATCTAAGAAGCGTCGATTTTCCGCAACCGGAAGGTCCCATTATCGCGGTGATTGTGTTTTCCGGGAAGTGCAGGCTGACATTTTTAACGGCCGGCACACCGGAATACGCGAGGTTAAATTTGTCGATTTCTATTAAACCGCCGGTTGTCACCAGGCTCTCCTTTTTCTAATTTTATATCTCCAGTAAATCCCAAAGCTGCTCAAAAGCAGAACAATTAGCATTAACAACAACGCCGACCCGAAGGCGATAGGCAGTTGCTTTTGGGGATTTATCCCTTCGGTTACAAGTCCGTAGATGTGATATGGAAGCGCCATTACTTCGTCGAAGGGCGATTTCGGAAGACGCCTCGTGTAAAATGTCGCGGCGGTGAACATGATCGGCGCGGTCTCACCGATAGCGCGCCCCATCGCGAGGATTGCGCCGGTGATTATCCCGCCTATAGCATTTGGGAGCACGATTTTCCATGTGGTCTTCCAACGCGTTGCACCCAATGACAACGCGGCCTCGCGAAACGAAATTGGCACCGTTTTAAGCGATTCCTCCGAAACGGAGATGATTATCGGAAGGGACATCACGCCGAGTGTCAACGCGCCGGAAAGCACCGAAACGCCGAAATTGAGCACTTTGCAGAAAAACGCGAACCCGAAAAGCCCGAAGACTATCGAGGGCATACCTGCAAGCGTATTTACTCCGATTCTTATCAACGAAACAAAGTGCCCCGGGCGCGAGAACTCGGTGAGATAAACCGCAGTCAAAACGCCGATCGGAAGTGCGGAAAGCATTGCCCCCGACCCGAGAAGTAGTGTCCCGATTATCGCCGGAAACACGCCGCCTTCGGTCATACCCTTTCGTGGAGGCTGTGAAATGAACTCCCACGAAAGCGCCGGCAGTCCTCGCTTGAGCAAGAAAAATAGCAGAGCGGCGAGCGCAAGGACAATCACCAGCGCGGCTATTCTGAATAGCGCGAAGCCCTCTTTCTGGATTCTGAGTCTATCTATCGGTCGAAGATTTAGCATATTTGTTCGCTATGATGTTGATAATTAATGTAATGGCAAAAAGAACCACGCCTATCGCGAAAAGCGAATGGTAGTGGATACTTCCCACCGGAGTCTCGCCCATCTCCGCGGCGATTGTTAAAGTTATCGGCCTGACCGGTTTTAGCGGTGAGGCGGTCAACTGCGCGGCGCCGCCGGCGACCATGAGGACAGTCATTGTCTCGCCGATAGCCCTCCCGAGGCCGAGTAGGATACTCGCGATTATCCCACTTTTCGCTGCAGGCAAAACCACGCGCATCAAAGTCTCCCATCTCGTCGCGCCGAGCGCGTGTGAAGCCTCAATCAAAGCCCTCGGCACCGCGGAAAGTGCATCCTCAGAGACGCTCACGACTGTCGGGATCACCATAAGCCCCAGCGCCGTACCCGCGACCAGCGCGCATTGCCCCACCGGCAGGCTTAGCGCTTTCTGCGCGAACGGCGCGAGGATCACAAGTCCGAAAAGGCCATAGACCACCGATGGCACGCTTCCAAAAAGCTCGATAATCGGCTTCATTATTTCGCGGACGCGCGCCGATGCCACGCCGTTGAAATAAAGCGCGGTAGAAATCCCGAGTGGCAGGGCGAAAAGCATCGCAATGAATGTTACCATGAGCGAGCCCCATAGCAGAGGCAAAAGCCCGAACATCGGCGTTTCGGCCACGGGGCGCCAATAGCGGCCGGTAAGAAAATCGAATAGCGAATACTGCGTGAAAAACGGGAATGCCCCATAGAAAAGCAGAGCCGTGATTGCCACGAGCAGAAGTAGCGAAAAGGTCGCGATTATTCCAAGTGTCCATTTAGCCATAAAGCATCGCGTGTATAATATTCTTAATTCTTCAGTGAATATTAAATCGCGGTTAAGAATCGGTTAAGATTAATAATGTGCGGATATTTGCCACGGTCTTCGGTCTCACGGACTGGCAGCCTCGCAATGACGGCGTTAAAGAAAAGGGCGGCAGCGGTCGCCTTTTTTTATTTGCATCGAGTGAGTCGGTCGATTAAATTAAAAAGAAACCAAGATGGAGGGAATTATGAGAAGCACAATTATTGTTGTAATCTTATTCGCGGCAATTTCCGCCGCCCTCGCGCAAACTTATGTCTCCGGCGCGGTTTCCGGTGTCTGGGATTCGACCGGATCGCCGTATCTCGGAACCGACTCGGTCTGCGTGCCTAACGGAGATAGCCTGCGCATCGGCCCCGGCGTGGAAGTCATATTCCAGGGGCACTATAAATTCTGCGTCGATAGCAACGCGGTTTTGAAGGTGATAGGGACGGCGACGGACTCGATTATATTTACGGCGGAAGATACTCTTATTTTTTATTATATTCCCTATTATACAGACTTAGTGGATAGTATAACCGGCGGACACCACGGTATAAGACTTTTTCATGCCGCTGGCGTGTGCAGTCTTTGTTTCTGCGTAATAGAAAACGGATACGACGACGTTAACGATGACATATATTCAAGGATAAAAATTTTCGTTGTGGGTGCAGACACTTTTTACGCACCTACTGTTGATATCGAGGGAAACCCTCGGTCAAACGGAAGCGGTTTTGATATCGGCGCATACGAGTATTTATTTGAATTTGACGATTCCACGCTTTATCTACAATCGGGGTGGAATCTAATCGGAACATGTGGGCATCCAATTTTTTCCACAGATATTGGCCATTATTACGGATTTGATTCCGCAACCGGTGTTTATTACGAAACCAACCGTCTTTATCCGGGAAACGGATATTGGGTGTTATCGAAATTGGACACGACATTGGTTTTAGGGCCGTGAGACAAATAAACACCGGAGGTTTTATGAGCAGCAAATACAAGAGTTACGAAGAGGAACGCACGGCGAAGAAGGTTCCGGCGTCTATCTCATCCGCGCGAGCTTCGACTTCGCGCAGCGACCGGAAGGGCAAACCGCAGTGAAAAGAATAATATTCCTGAAATAGTATAATCTTGTGGGGGAGAGTTTCTGCTACTCCAGCCTTTAACTTAGAAACCCCCGTTTTCGGCGCGGCCTCTCGTTAATGGGATTTCATGCTGTTCGATTTATAGAACGAATTATCGTTAAAAATCCCAGCCGAAGAAAATGTCATAATAGGGTTTTTCCAAGCCCTCGTGGAAATCGGTGCGCCATGCGACATCGAAGCGAAGACAGGTGATGTTGCCTAGGTTCATTTTAAGGCCGATTCCAGTGCTACCGAGGGGTTCAAGCCATTCATTCTCCCATGTCTGGCCGAGATCTAAGAATATTGCGCCGTTGATACCACGAAGATTGATATCTAAGAATGGGAAGCGCATGCGGAACTGCTCGATAAGCGGAAAACGAAGTTCGGTGCTTGCAAAAACGAGATTACGGCCATAAAAACTGTAGAATGGGTATCCGCGGAAATCCCAGGTGCCACCCATCCAGAATCTTTGCGGTTCGGGACCACCGGAGGTTCGTCCTACAAGGCGCGTTGCAAGCGCTGAGCGCTTTGTAAGGCGTAGGTAATACCGAAGATCGGCGCTGGCAAGGTGGCTGGATATCTCACCGTTATTTAGGCGCAGAGTTGCACCGACTGTAGTGTTCCCTCGAAATCCCTCTAATGGGCCTGTGATGCCCCAGTGGGCGTTGTCGCGGATAAGCGAAAGATTCAAGGTCGAGTAAGCGCCTTCTCGATCGGGTTCAACTTCGAAGAAATGGGTTTTCTTTGAGTATTCAAGGTATGCTGTGGCATCGGCGCGCATAAAACGGTTGAAGGGATAGGAGATGCTTCCAAGGATTCCAGTGTTTTCTTCAGAAAAACTCCAGTCGTAGATGTTGAATCCTTCATTATAATAGTGATAAGCTCCGAAGCCCAATATCGGACGGTCGGATTCGTCGTAGAAAATCGTAACAATATTGAGGTTTTCCAATAAATCCTTTAAAGAATGCCCTTGATCGTAAACCATGAAATATAACTGCTTGTCCCCAAGCATATCAGAGAACATTCCCTCGATTCCGCCACCGGACTCCATCGATGTGCTTGTCGAGATTGTTCCCTGAGCTATGTCGAATGAAAATTTAGTGTCGTAGCCGATTTTATCGCGTGCGGTTGTTTTGGCTAGTTGGCGTGGTTTCCATTGCTTGGTCCATGGTTTCCATTCAACTTCGATAGTCTCGAATATGCTATCGAATGGAATGGCCATGATCTGGTATGTATTCTTAGAATAAACTGTCGTGAGAATGCTATCTTTATGGTATTCGGTCGGTTCAAAAAAGCCTGTAAGGATATTCGTTCTTCGGGAGACCGTCAATGAATCTGGAACAAAGTGCCAGATGTTTTGAATTCCTTTGTTGTGGCTGGAGGACATCAGGATAGATCCATCTGACATTGGCGAGGGCTGATAGTTATTGCCGCCTAGGCCAGAAAGGAATTCAATCTTTCCACCACAAGAAGGTATTTTGCAGATGGATTTTTCTCCTATAGTATTTCGGTCGCTGTCGAAAATAATATACTCATTCCAGAAGACAGGGTTGAAGTCACCATAAATATCTTCAGTTAACCGAATTAGCGAATCTTCTTCTACGAAGAATAAATAAATATCAGTGAATCCTTTCATATTTGTGCCAGAAAAAGTAACTCTATGTGCGCTAGAGTCCAACTGTGGGCTATTTATACCGGGGATAGAGTCGAATTTTTTACGAAAAAGAATTTCGCTGTTTTTTAACTCGATGAAGGTTAGGACATCGCCACCCTGAGCCTTGGCGCTCATCGCAAGAACGCCGTTTTGCGAAACCGAAAATGAGTTATCGAATAAGTGCATATCCTCGATTTTCTCATTGAAACCACCGCGAATAACTAATTCCGATTTTTCGCCGCGTTTACAGTAAATCGCGGGATAGTTCATTCGAGTGGACTGCATAAGAATGCAAGGGATTGAATCCTCGAGCGATTGCACTGCCAATGGAGAAAGGTTTATTCCCTCGTGCTTGCGGGTAATGGGTTTTCCGATCCTATGAGGGAGGTCACCCTCTATTGTCATTGGCCAATACTTGTCATGAATGGCGTCCATCCATTGCTGGCCTGCTTTTTCAAGCGATATTCCAAAATGTGCTTCGAAAAGCTCGTCGAAATACTTGAAATCGTGTATGTCATCTATAACGAGGGGAATGCGTGCTGAACCATACTCCTTTCCAAGCCAGTTGAGAAAGCTCTGTGCTTCTTTATACATCAAAAAAGAACCGGAGATAGAGTATATGTTTTCGAGAGAGACAAGGCTTTCCTCTAAAGCACCAGAGCGAATAACCATATCCATCTCAGGAGAAGTCCCCTCTGAAAGGAACTCGGCAAGGCCTTCCTCGAACCACAGCGGAAGGAAGTTTAAAAAGAAAAGCTCGTGGGCATCGTGAACAAAGGTATTTTTATGCAAGATAAAGGCATGAACCAGCTCGTGCTTGAGTGTATGTCGAAAATCGTTGTAGTCCCCATTGAAAGGTAGAACAACTCTACCTTTATAGTATTCCGTGAATCCACCGACTCCTTCTGGGAGAATCCAGGAAATCGTGTTTGTCTCTTGAAATAGGTTGGGTGTTGGATAGATAATAACTGGCACTCTAGAGCGAGGCACAAAACGGAAATTCCCAACATGATCTTCCCAAAATTCCTCTACATCATAAGCTGTAATGCGAGCAAGTTCTTCCTCAGCACCGAAAAAATAAATATCGAAATGCTCGGTGCGAAGGCGTTGCCAATCGTAATCTCTATATTGAATCTTGTTTTTGCCAAAATAATACTGCCCCAAAGTGGAGGCTGCGAGAATAATAAGAACTATGAAGATAGGCCGTTTCATATTGAACACAAAATACAAAAATCGTCGGCGATGTCAAGGCGCAGTGATCACACATTACTGAATAGATATTTTATTTAAACCATGGATACCAGGCTCGTAGTTTAGCCGAAGAATTCGATGCTTGTCAGTCACATTTAAAACTGAAGACGGTCTAAAATCCGGAAATCACAAAGAGTTATATTCCAAATCCGAACACGAATCTATATGCTAACCTATAAAATATATTTTGCCAGATCGTCATCCTCGGCAATGTTTTTAAGAGTAGCGCGGACATTGACAAGCTTTATTTTCACTTTGGAACCACCGTAATCACGCCCGAAGAACATGATGTCTTCGAGAAGGGTGGTCATTACAGTGTGAAGGCGCCTTGCTCCGATATTTTCTGTCCGCGAATTAACATCGTCGGCAATGCGGGCTATCTCCTTTATTGCGCCATCTGTGAAGGTAAGTTCGACACCATCTGGAGCCATAAGGGCCTTGTATTGTTTGATGAGCGAATTCTCCGGTTCTATAAGTATGCGCACGAAATCTTCGCCAGTAAGGGAATCCAGCTCGACGCGTATTGGAAGGCGTCCCTGCATTTCAGGGATGAGGTCGCTAGGACTGGATTCATGGAACGCGCCGGCAGCAATGAAGAGAATGTGGTCTGTTTTAACCATGCCGTATTTTGTCTGGACATTGCAACCTTCGATAACAGGTAAAAGGTCGCGCTGGACTCCCTCACGAGATATGTCTGGGCCACTACCACCGGAGCTTCTAATGGCAATTTTATCTATCTCATCGATGAAGACAATGCCCATCTCCTCTACATGTGAGACTGCAGTATTTATTACTTTGTCATGATCTATTAAATTATTTATTTCTTTGTCAAGTAACAGTTTACGCGCATTATCGACAGTAACTTTTTTGTTTTTAGTTTTCTTGGGCATTATACCATCGAACATCTCGGAGAAATTGACCCCCATTTCCTCCATGCCCATGGGCGAGAATATCTCGATTGTTGGCATGGATGTGTCCGGGACTTCTATATCAATGAGGCGGTTTTCTAGTAAACCGTTTTCGAGTTGATCCTTAAGTTTGTTACGAATTCGCTCTGTGCGTTCTTCCTCAGTTTTAACATCGACTTCGCCTCTTTTTTTCGGTCGTTTTGGAGTGATAATATCCAGTATTCGTTCTTCGACTAACTCCTTTGCGTGATCGATAACCTCATCCTCGAATTTGACGCGGATTTGCGATATGGCGATATCCACAAGCTCACGAATCATAGACTCGACATCGCGACCGACATAGCCTACTTCGGTGAATTTGCTTGCTTCGACCTTTATGAACGGCGCGCCAGCAAGAGCGGCGAGTCTTCGCGATATCTCTGTTTTACCTACACCGGTGGGGCCAATCATGAGTATATTTGCTGGGATTATCTCATTGCGGAGAGGGCCTTCGACCATCTGTCTGCGCCAACGATTGCGAAGCGCTATGGCAACGCTTTTTTTAGCGGCATCTTGCCCGATAATAAAGCGGTCTAGTTCAGCGACGATTTCTTTGGGAGTGAATAGTGTTTTCAATTTATTCCGATCCATTATTTTTTACAGTGTTAATATTGTAATGTTGCTGTTGGTGTAAATGCAAATGCCCGAGGCAATCTCCAGGCTTTTTTTGACTACCTCTTCTGGATTTTTTAGCGAATTATGGCCTGTTGTAAGGGCTCGAGCTACAGCGAGGGCATAGCCGCCACCTGAACCGATTGCGCATATGCCATCATCGGGTTCGATAACATCTCCGTTGCCAGATAGAACATAGTTGGCGGTTTTTGAAACAACCACAAGCATAGCTTCGAGCCTCCTAAGATAGCGATCCATGCGCCAATCTTTGGCCAATTCGACAACGGAGCGCGGAACGTTGCCTGAATATTCAGAGAGCTTTTCCTCGAAACGATCGAGAAGCGTGAGGCCATCGGCTGCCGCGCCCGCGAAGCCCACGAGCACATCATAATTATCGATTTTGCGAACCTTCTTGGCGCCACCTTTGAATATTTCCTCGCCAAGTGTAACCTGACCATCGCCGCCGATTGCTATTTTATCGCCGATACAAAGCCCTATTATCGTTGTTCCATGGAACGATTCTTTCTTCATGTTATACCCTTTGTTTCTCGAGTTTGACTATTGTCGCGTCGGAATTGACCAATACACACACACCCGAGGCAACGTTAAAGGCTTTCTTAACCATTTCGAAGGCGCTTTCTTGAACAACTGGTTGAGCCAGAATGGCGCGAATAGCCGCGAGAGCATATTCCTCACCGGGACCGAGGGCCACAAGACCTGCTTTTTGGACTTCTGCCTTGCCGGGAACGGCAACAAAAGACCTTTCGCCATCAAGAAAAGCTAAGAATGCATTTACGTCTTTATTAGTTTTCCACAAATCGGCAATCTTGCCAGCTGTGTCTTCGATGTTTGCACCACTTTCTATGGCCGATTTAGCTATATCGAAGCCCTCGATGTGATTTGTTGGGCCAGTGAATCCTATAAGAATATTGCCAACCTGTTCGATCCGGCTGATCTGGTTGCCATCGGCCTTGGCCTCGTTGAAATCTGTGCCGATAGCCGCATCGCCATCCCAACTTATGCCTATTAGAGTTGTTCCTGTTTTTTTCCCCTCTTTATTTTTTGTCCAAAACATATTTCCCTCCGTTCTAAAATTCAATTATTAAGCTAATCGATTAACAAGCAGATTTCAAGCCTAATCTACATATAGGAACAACGCCTAATTTTGCATGGGATTTTTCGGCATACTGAAAGTAGATTTTATTGTGAGATATATTTTTTCTCATTAGTTCATCAATAGAAAATCCAATTCTAAAAGTATTTTTCCATTTGGTCGAAGCCCTTGTTGATCATCTCTTCAGAAACACAGAATGAAAGACGCAGATGCCCTTCTCCTGTGGGGCCGAAGGCGATTCCGGGAGTGGTGGAGACTCTTGCTTCACGAAGAAGACGCAAGCAGAAATCAGTGGAATCGGCTGCCCCCTTTGGATCTAGAATGCGCGGAAACATTAAATAGGAACCTTGAGGTTTAAAGTAATCGAAGATCGAATCGAGTGCGTCCAATCTCTGGCACATAAGATCGCGTGTTTTTAGGTAATGCTCACGGAAATCATCCACGCAATTCTGAGAGCAGCTCAGAGCAGCAATTGCGGCATATTGAGAAACCACCGGTGCGCAAATTGTTATAGGTATGTGAGCCTTCCGAATCTGAGCTACCAGTTCGGCCTCGGCGTGCAAATATCCTAGTCTCCAGCCGGTCATAGCATAGGTTTTAGTAAAGGTAAAGCAGCTAACCACATTTTTTTTCATCTCAGGAATAGATCCAATCGAGAAGTGTTTGGCCTCGTCGTAAATGAAATACTCGTAGGCCTCGTCAGTGATCACCAGAAGGTTGTGTTTTAGGGCAATTTTAGCCAGTCGTCGGAGGCTTTCCTCGGAATAAACCGCTCCCGTGGGATTGGAAGGCGAACAGTAGATAATTGCTTTGGTTTTAGGCGTGATAGCCCTTTCGATAGATTCTATATCCAAAGAAAAACCTTTTTCCTCTGGGCTTGGAACGAAAACCGGTTTGGCGGATGCAAGCTGAACCAGGCGAGCATGAGTGGAGTAAGTGGGGGAGGGGAGAATTACCTCGTCACCTGGGTTTAGAAGGGCGATACAGGTTGCAGCTAGACCCTCGATGGCACCGGTAGTCACTATAATTTCGGAGATATCTGCGGCTATGCTATTGTCGCGACTCAGCTTCCGAACAATTTCTTCCCTGAGTTCGGGAAGCCCTTGATCGGTGGAGTATCCACCGACCAATCCTTCATTGATGGCTTTCACAGCGGCGCGTTTAATATGTTCAGGTGTTCCAGAAGTCGGTTTGGCCCAAGATAGAAAAGCCACATCCTTCAATTCCTTGGAAAGTCGTGTCATTTCGTGAATAGCCGATTTAGTCATTTTTGCTACTTTTTCGGAAACTCTCCAGTCTTTCATATCGATCTCCAATTTTTGTATTTACCGCTTGTTATTGCTGTAATTAAATAAACTAATGTAATAAGAGAATACGGCAAGCCAATTTTCGTGTTATCCAAAATATTTATAGTTGTTATTTTGTATAATGGCAATTCGATGAAATTGCAAGGAGAAATGGCTACTTGGGAAATCCGACAGATTGCTTCGTTTCTAGTTCTTAATGATTTGTATGTAGAAAATGTGAGAATATAAATCTAATATCGATAAAGATTCATTATTCACAATATCGGAGTAGAAGATAGTTTAGAATAAATATTTAAAAAACCCCTTGACATGTTTCGCGCGGAGATATATTATATGCAAGTTCTTGGCCAGCGTCGATACGCCCGGTCTCGTTTATTGACAACATCACCGCTATTTTCCAATAGCTGGAGTTATAAAAGGATGAAAATCGGGGCCGTAGCTCAATTGGGAGAGCGCCAGAATCGCACTCTGGAGGCCGTGGGTTCGATTCCCATCGGCTCCATTTGAAAATTATATGGTTTTAAAAGGCAAAACAGCGATTATTACCGGTGCTGCACATGGCATTGGAAAAGCTATCGCGAGGAGATACGCTTCCGAGGGAGCTAATCTTGTTCTTGCGGATTTGGATGCACCTGCGATTAAGGTTATCGCAAATGAATTATCCGCCCTTGCCTTGGTGGCCGATGTGTCTTCCGATGATGGTGCTAATGAGATTGTTAGTAAGGCCGTAGAAAAATTTGGTTCTTTGGAAATTCTTGTAAATAATGCCGGAATAACACGCGACGCACTGGTTCTCAGGATGAAGACTGAAAGCTTTGATGAGGTCCTGAAGGTTAACTTGAGAGGGCCTTTCCTGATGAGCCGTGCAGCAGCTAAGTTTATGATCAAAGCTCGTTATGGTAAGATTATTAATATGTCGAGTGTTGTGGGTATAATGGGCAATGCTGGACAAGCTAATTATTCTGCTTCGAAGGCGGGTCTTATCGCACTCACAAAGACGCTCGCTAAAGAGCTTGGTGGACGAGGGGTAAGGGTTAACGCTATAGCCCCCGGCTTTATAAAGACAGAGATGACCGAGAAGCTTCCGGTATCTGCTGTCGAGGGTTTTTTGAATAAGGTTTTATTGAGCGGCGAACCGGGGACTCCTGGTGATGTCGCAGAAACAGCTCTTTTCTTAGCTTCTTCAATATCCGATTATATTACCGGAGCGGTTATTCCGGTTGATGGCGGAATGTTGATAGCTTAGACAAATTAATACTTTGCAGTTCATAACTGCTTTAGCGACACTCGTCCCCGGGCCGAATGTCGCATACAGAAAGCCTCGGGATGCACTATTTATAATACAGTGTCTCCCGCGTTATGCGGGTTTTTTTATTAGCTTCTGATAGTATAGTATAGAAACCGCCTGTTTAGATAACTGGAGGATAGAATGAGAAAGAGGACAAGGGTTCGCGAAGGATATGTGACCTCGGACCGTATGGAAAAAACGGTTAAAGTAGAGGTTATAAACCTTGTGCGCCATCCGCTTTTTGGTAAAGTAACAAGGCGTCGTTCAACGCTTAAAGCGCATGATGATTCTAACTCTTGTAGAATCGGCGACCTTGTTCGTGTTATAGAGTCGAGACCCATATCAAAAACTGTAAGGTGGCGCATCTCGGCTATCTTAGAACGAGCAGTTACGGCGGAGGGATAAAATGGTTCAGCGAAATTCAGTTTTAAATGTAGCCGATAACTCTGGCGCAAAAAGGGTTATGGTTATCGGTATGGTTCACGGTTCGAAACTTAAGACCGCGACAATCGGTGATATGGTTACCATTACAGTTAAGGAGGCTCTTCCTGGAGCCGCTGTGAAGAAGGGCGAAGTTGCTAAGGCCGTAGTTGTCAGGACGAAGAAAGCAGTGCGTCGTCGCGACGGCAGCTATATTCGTTTTGATGATAACGCAGCGGTTTTGGTTAACGATCAAGGCGAACCTCGCGGAACGAGAGTTTTCGGTCCGGTAGCAAGGGAGCTTAGAGAGCTTAATTATATGAAAATAGTATCTCTTGCACCCGAAGTAATATAAGCGGAGCAGATTATGAGAAAAAACCAACTGCCACCAATTAGAATTAAGAAAAACGATATAGTTAAGGTCATTGCGGGTAATTCCCGTGGTAAAAAGGGCAAAGTGCTTAAGGTTTATCCACGCACGCGCAGGCTTGTTATTGAAGGTGTGAATTTTATTTTAAGGCACACCAAAGCGACGTCACAGACCAATCAGGGCGGGATACAAGAGCGTGAAGCCCCTATTAGTGTTTCCAATGTTATGCTTATCTGCCCTAAATGTGGCGGAATGACGCGCATTGGAACACATTTTACCGACGACGGCAGCAAGGCAAGATTTTGCCGTAAATGCCGCGAGATGATCGACGCGTAGGAGTGCGAAATGGCATCCAGATACAGAGAATTATATAAGCAAGAAGTTGTTTCCAAGTTAGCGGAGGGTTTCCATTACGCTAATATTAACGAGGTTCCTAAACTTAGGAAGATCGTTGTTAATATGGGCGTCGGGACAGCATCGCGTAATGCGAAGCTTCTCGATGGAGCAATTAAGGAGCTCGCGATCATAACAGGTCAAAAACCCAAAATTTGCAAAGCCAAGAAGAGTGTTTCAAATTTTGCGCTTCGCAAAGGGATGGCTATCGGTGCTGCCTCGACATTGAGGGGCGATAGGATGTTCGACTTTCTTGATAGACTTATTAATATTTCGATACCTAGAATCCGCGATTTTAGAGGTATGAATCCTAATGCCTTTGATGGCAGAGGGAATTATACTTTCGGTATCGAAGAGCAGATTATTTTCCCTGAGATAAATTATGATTCAATCGATCAAATTCGGGGAATGAATATAACGATCGTTACAACAGCAAAAACGGATGAGGAAGCCTTAGGCCTTTTAAAGGCCTTTGGATTCCCATTTAAGTCAAAATAACCGTTATTTTAAGAGGTGATTTCATGGCGAGAAAGAGCCTTATCGCCAAAGCGAACAGGAAACCGAAATTTAGCGCGAGGGCGGTAAACCGTTGTCAGCGTTGTGGTAGGCCGAGAGGCTATTTAAGAGATTTCGGACTATGTAGAATATGTTTTAGGGAACTTGCCCTGAAGGGTGATATCCCTGGGGTAACGAAGGCTAGTTGGTAGAAAAGGGAGGAATGCAATTATGATGACAGATCCCATTTCCGATATGTTGACACGTGTTCGGAACGGCATTACCGCCGGCAAAAAGACCGTGAATATGCCTTCGAGTAAAATGAGACATAACATAGCCAGAATTCTAACAGAAGAAAAATTCATTCGCGGATATAAGATTCTTCCTACGGATGGTCCTAGTCCCGAATTAAGGGTTTATCTTCGCTACAATGAAGGCGTGCCGGTCGTTAGAGGCATAAAGCGTGTCAGTAAACCTGGCAGGAGGGTTTATGCCCGTCTCGACAAACTTCCGCGTGTAAGAAACGGTCTTGGTGTGGCTATACTTTCAACCTCAAAGGGTGTCCTCACCGACAGACAGGCTAGAATGCTTGGAGTGGGTGGCGAGGTGCTCTGTTATATATGGTAAGGGGTTTATTATGAGCCGTATAGGAAAGAAACCGATAAAATTCCCTTCTTCAGTGAAGGTCGAGATCAATGGCAAACATGTCAAAGTTAATGGCCCTAAGGGTGTTCTCGAACAGGATATTTCGGAAAGATTGGACATTGAGTTGTTTGATAGCGAGATCATCGTTACAAGAAGAGATGAGACAATTCCATCGAGACAACAGCACGGTCTTGCGCGATCGCTTATAGACAACATGATCGTGGGTGTGAGTGAGGGATTCGTGAAGAAGCTCGAGGTGATAGGAGTTGGCTATAAGGTGGAGCAGCGAAATAAAGGAATTCTGCTCTCATTAGGCCACAGTCACCAGATATATTTTGAGCCGCCCGAGGGTGTGATTATTGAAGCAGAAACACCTAAGCGTAAAGTAAGCGCGGTGGGAACTCCGAGCCAGCTTCTTACTGGCTATATTAAAGTTTCTGGGTTTGATAAGCAGTTAGTAGGTCAAGTAGCGGCTAAGTTACGCAGTTTCAGAAAGCCCGATGTTTACAAGAGTAAAGGTATCCGTTACGAGAACGAAAGGATTCAAATTAAGGCCGGAAAAGCCGCAGGATAATTATTTGAGGTTATTATGAGAAACAAAGCAGTTAGAAATGCGAAGAGGATCGCGCATATCCGCAAAAAGATCCATGGTATATCTGAGAAACCAAGGATGGTTGTTAGTAGAAGCGATAGGCATATTTATGCTCAACTCATCGATGATGATAAAGGCTTTACCATTGTGGCTACCTCGACGCTTGATCCGGTTTTGAAGGAACAACTTAAGGACAAAAACAAGACTCAAGCTGCGAATTTGGTAGGAGTTAGAATAGCTGAGTTGGGTATAGAAAAGGGCGTATCGAAGATAGTATTTGATCGCCACGGATTGCTTTATCATGGCAGGGTTAAAGCCCTTGCCGAGGGTGCCCGTAAAGGCGGATTGGACTTCTAATTCATTACAGGAGCGAAAATGTCATATAGAGATCGAAGTAAATCAAGAGGTTCGAATAAGCCTATCGAGGATATCTTTGAAGAGAGGGTTATTTCAATTAACCGCGTCTCTAAGGTAGTCAAAGGCGGCAAGAACATAAGTTTTAATGCTCTTGTTGCAGTTGGGGATAAAGCGGGAAGTGTCGGTATAGGTTTAGGCAAGGCTAACGAGGTTGCAAATGCGATTCGCAAAGGAACGGAAGTTGCTCGCAAAGAGATGGTGCAAATTCCTCTCGTGCGTGGAAGGACACTTTGCCATGAGATCGTTGGTAGGTTTGGTGCAGCTAGAGTCATTTTGAAGCCGGCTTCCCCGGGAACCGGGGTTATAGCTGGTGGAGCGGTTCGAGCAATTCTCGAGGTTTTAGGTGTTCAGGATGTTTTGACTAAATCGTTGGGGTCAAAAAACTCGATCAATGTAGCTAAAGCGACTCTTGCAGGATTATTGGAACAGGAAAGTCTCCAAATGGTTGCTAAGAGGCGCTCAATCGATCCCGAAAAAATAAAGAGATAAAATAGCGAGGCTGATATGGAGCGAATTAGAATAACCCTTATTAAAAGCCCGATTGGCTATAAAAAAGACCAAAAAGATACTGTTCGTGGTTTGGGCTTAAAAAGGATGCATCAGACTGTCGAACATTTCGCCAATGGCCCTATACTTGGTATGGTGAATAAGGTTAGGCATCTTGTTAAGGTCGAAAAGATCGGAGACCAGTCATGAGATTAGGCGAATTGAGCCCCGCGAAGGGTGCGAAGAAGAATCGTAAAAGGGTTGGTAGAGGCGAGTCTTCTGGCTGGGGAAAGACCTCTGGAAGAGGGTATAATGGCCAACTTTCCAGAAGTGGTGCAAAGCATAGATTTTGGTTTGAGGGTGGTCAGATGCCGCTTGTTAGGCGTATTCCCAAAAAGGGATTCACACCACCTCACAGGATTATTTTCCAAATAGTTAATGTTCGCGATCTAAATCGCTTCGAGGAGGGCCAAGAGGTTGATAGCGATCTTCTTAGAAGTAATGGACTTATTTCCGGTAAGAAACCAGTCAAGCTCCTTGGTGATGGTGAGCTTAGGATGTCGCTTAATATAACTGTCGATGCGGCAACTCCTTCCGCTATCGAAAAGGTTGAAAAATTAGGCGGGAAGGTTAATACCAGATGAGAAGACTTCTCGATTCAATATCGAATATTTTCAAAATCCCCGATTTGAGGAAGAAGGTTTTCTTCACTCTTGGTATGCTTATTCTTTATAGACTCGGTGGACATATTCCGTTACCTGGAATCAATCTTCCAGGTTTACAAAGGGCTTTTGGAAGCAGTGAGATGGGTGGTCTTTTCGGTCTTTATGATATGTTTGTTGGAGGTGCCTTTAAGCGCGCGACTATATTCGCAACAGGCATCATGCCCTATATTACTGCATCGATTATCTTACAACTTCTTGGTGCAGTTATTCCTTATTTCCAAAAACTTCAAAAGGAAGGCGAAGAGGGTAGGCGTAAGATAACGCAATATACTCGTTATGGAACTCTTTTTATCGGGGCGGCTCAGTCTTTTGGTATGATAACATATCTTTCGAGCATGGCTGCCAATTCAGAATTTACTGTTATTGCACCAGCCTTTATTGGCTGGAAATTCACGCTTATGGGTGTTCTTAGCCTAACTACTGGTGCTGCAGTAATAATGTGGATGGGTGAGTTGATGACCGAAAAGGGTATCGGTAATGGTATGAGTATCTTGATTTTAGTTGGTATCGTTTCGAGATTGCCGCTATATATCGCACAGGAGGGTATGCTTCTGTGGGAGGGTGGAAGGTCGATTTTTGCAGAGGTATTCATTATTCTCGGTCTAATGCTATTCATTGCTGCAGCAATCTTGCTATCACAAGGAACGAGACAGATACCCGTGCAGTATGCAAGGAAGGTTGTTGGAAGGAAGGTTTATGGCGGGAGCTCGACACATCTTCCATTAAGAATTAATGCAGCCGGTGTAATTCCGATTATCTTTGCCAGTTCGGTTATGTTTATTCCAACGGTTATTATTGGTTTCCTTCCGGAGGGCGGAATTAGGAATGTTCTTAATACGGCTTTCCAGGGCGGATCTTTTTTCTATAATATTATTTATGCCATTATTATTGTTTTCTTCTCTTACTTTTATACGGCAGTTATATTCAATCCAATCGATGTCGCCGATAATATGAAAAAATATGGTGGCTTCATTCCTGGAAGAAGACCGGGCAAACAGACTTCTGAGTATATCGATAAAGTTCTTACAAGAGTTACGCTGCCCGGTTCAATTGGATTAGCTCTTATTGCTATTATTCCGGTGTGGTTCCTTCAGGGACTTACTGGCGGCTCAGGAATGGCTTATGCTCTTGGCGGGACGACATTGCTCATTTTAGTTGGAGTTATCATTGATACTCTTCAACAAGTAGAAAGCCATCTTTTAATGAGGCATTATGATGGTTTCATGAAGAAGGGCAAGATTAGGGCCAGAAGATAGTTTTGCCGCTCTTTGAAAAAATATATCGAATATTGTTCCTGGGGCCTCCGGGATCCGGAAAAGGAACCTATGCGAGTCGCTTGGCACAACGCTATGGAGTTCCGCATATTTCCACTGGTGAGATGCTTCGTAAGGTTGTGGATGAGGGAACGCCCTGCGGGGGAGAAATAGAATCTTATCTCGACAAAGGAGAGCTTATACCTGATTCTATTATGGCGGAACTTTGCAAGCAGCGCCTTTCAATGGATGACACCAAGCGGGGATTTATACTCGATGGATTTCCAAGAACGCTTGTTCAGGCGAAAATGTTAGATGAGATATTCAAAGATGTAGGTATCGGTTATGATTTAATTTTCGGTCTTTGGACACCATATAATAAGATAGTTCAGAGGGCGTTAAATAGAGCGAATTGTGAGAGTTGCGGAGTAATTTATAATTTAAAGAACAATCCGCCAAAAGTTGAGGGGACCTGCGATAATTGCGGAGGTAGGTTAGTAAGGCGCGACGACGATACAGCAGAGACTCTTTGGCATCGTTTAAAGGTTTACGATGAGAAGACTAAACCAATGATCGAATATTACTCGGATAAAGATTACTTCTACGAAGTATATTCGGGTGGACCAGTTAAAGAGGGTCTCGACGAGATAATAGATATAATTGACAGTAAGGAGCGGAAAACTTGATTGAAACCAAGTCGGCAAAAGAGATTGAACTAATGCGCCGTTCAGGGATGGTAGTTGCTGAGACGATATATGCTCTTTGTAAAAATTCAAGAATTGGAATTACGACAGAAGAATTAAATCAGGTTGCTGGGGATACTATTGCTTCTTATGGCGCGAAGAGCGCATTTTTAGGGTATAGAACAGCAGGTGTGAAGAAGGGATTTCCGGGTATCGTTTGTATATCGGTAAACGAAGAGGTTGTCCATGGCATACCGGGAAAACGCGTTATTGAAGACGGAGATTTAATTAGTTTCGATGTCGGGGTCGAGTTGGATGGTTTTATGGGTGATGCTGCAGGTTCGATCATTGTTGGAACGCCGAAGCGTGAAGCCAAAAGATTACTCGAGGTCACATTGCAGTCGCTTCATAACGGTATCGAAAGGGCTGTTGTCGGCAATAGGATTAAAGATATAGGACGAGCAGTTCAATTAACAGCGGAATCAGCAGGTTTTGGGGTCGTTCGGGATTTAGTTGGCCATGGAATCGGAAGAAAGCTTCATGAGGATCCACAAGTCCCAAACTATGTTTACAGAGGTTTTTCTCCGAAGATAATATCTGGGATGGCCATAGCGATCGAACCCATGATATCAGCGGGAGACTGGGATGTTAGAGAACTTAATGACGATTGGACGATAGTTACTGCGGATGGATCGCTTTCAGCTCATTTTGAACATACTATCGCTATAACAGATAATGGACCTACGATATTAACTTTAAGAGAAAACGGAAATGAAGGCTTTGACCTTAACTAAAGTTTTGAGTGGTATAGATGGCTAAAGATACAAGTTTACAAATTGAAGGAGTCGTTTTAGAGGCATTGCCTAATACCACATTTTTGGTGGAATTAGAAAACGGCCATAAGATTTTGGCATATTTATCCGGCAAGATGAGGAAGTTTTATATTAGGATATTGCCGGGAGATAGAGTGACCATTGAATTGTCACCATATGATATTGAAAAAGGGCGGATCGTTTATCGATATAAATAACGGTTTTGTCCTAGGAGGTAATATAATGAAAGTTAGAGCATCAGTTAAAAAAATTTGTGATAAATGCAGAATCGTCCGGAGAAAAGGGCGTGTTCGCGTAATTTGCAAGAACCCCAGGCATAAACAACGCCAGGGATAGGAGAGATATATGGCAAGAATATCGGGAATAGACCTGCCAAAGAATAAGCGCATCGATGTAGCTCTTACCTACATATTCGGTATCGGACAAACTTCGAGCAAAAAGATACTTGAGGTTACACAAATCGATTCCGCGACAAGAGTTCACGAACTCACTGAGGCAGACGTTTCGCGCCTTAGACAGGAAATAGATGCGAATTATCAGGTCGAAGGTAACCTAAGAGCCAAACGAGCAGGAGATATCAAAAGACTTATAGAGATCGGTTCTTATAGAGGTCTTAGACATAAAGTAGGTTTACCTGTCAGAGGTCAGAGAACACGGACTAATGCCCGTTCGAGGAAAGGCGCAAAACGCACAGTCGGATTGGGTAGGAAGAAGCTTGGCAAGAAGGGTTAATTCCCAATTATTTAGGAGGAAATAAGTGGCGAAAACAAAAAAGCGTCAGCCGCGCAAGGTAAAGAAGGTCGTTGGTGAGAACGGTGTTGTTCATGTAACCGCGACTTTTAATAATACAATCATTACTTTCACTGATAAGAACGGCAACACCATTACATGGAGTTCCGGTGGTTGTATTGGTTTTACTGGGAGTAAAAAGTCTACGCCTTATGCGGCTCAGTTAGCCGCTAAAGAGGCTGCTGAAAAGGCCATGGAAATGGGTCTTCGCAACGTCGAAGCCTGGACTCAAGGTCCAGGAAGTGGTAAAGAGGCAGCTGTCAGGGCTATAGGGGCTACCGGTTTAAGAGTAACGCGTGTTAAGGACATTTCGCCAGTGCCTTTTGGCGGATGTCGTGGTAAAAAGCGCCGTCGTGTATAGGAGGCTTTTATAATGGCAAGATATATTGGACCATCGTGCAGACAATGTCGAAGAGAAGGACAGAAGTTATTTCTAAAGGGTGAGCGTTGTAATTCCGACACTTGTGCAATTACAAGACGCGGAACTAATCCTCCGGGAAGCTATAAGCAGGGTCGTAGGATGAGAAAACCTTCTGATTATGCTATTCGACTTCGCGAGAAACAAAAGGCTAGAAGAATTTATGGTATTCTCGAAAAGCAATTCAGACGCTATTTCGAGCGCGCTACGAGAATGAAGGGTGTTACTGGAACGAACCTTCTTCAGCTTCTCGAGCTTCGTCTCGATAATCTAGTGTATCGTCTAGGATTTGCACCTTCGAGAAAAGCTGCAAGACAGCTTGTGCTTCACAGGCATTTAATTGTCGACGGGAGTTTAGTAAATATTCCATCTTATGAGGTTCACCCCGGGCAGATCATCGGTGTTAGAGAATGCAGTAAGGATCTCGAGATAATCCATGATTCGTTGAGGAATATCGGCGAGAATGTACTTCCGTGGCTTCAACTCGAGAAACCGAAATTGATTGGCAAACTCTTATCTCTTCCAACTCGCGAGGAGATTCCTGTGGAAACACAAGAACAGCTTATTGTCGAATACTATTCGAGATAATTAACAGGAGGACCCCGAAATGAAGTGGAAAAGCATGCAAATGCCCAAAGATGTTGTCCTCGAACCATCCACCGCTACTCAGACTTTTGGTAGGTTTTTCTTTGAACCGCTTGAAAAGGGTTATGGAGTAACGATAGGAAATGCACTACGTCGAGTGGTTATACATTCGATGCAAGGTGCTGCTATTACATCGGTTAAGATAGACGGAGTTCAGCATGAATTCTCTTCTATAGCCGGTGTTTTAGAGGATATGACTGAGATAATTATTAATATCAAAGGGATTCGCTTTAAAGTTAACAGTGATTATCCCAAATCCCTTCGTATCGACTTGGAAAAAGAGGGTGATATCACAGCTAAAGATATAATAAGCGATTCTGATATAGAGGTTCTCAATAAAAATCACCATATCGCTACATTGACTGAAAAAACGAAATTCGTAGCTGATCTTGAAATGGGTGTAGGAAAAGGTTTTAGAACGGCGGAGGAAAATAAAAACGATTCCGTTCCGGTTGGGACTATCTTTATTGACAGCATTTTTACACCTGTTCTCAAGGTGGAATATTATGTCGAGCCTGCGCGTGTAGGTCAAAAAACAGATTACGATAGACTCATATTCGAGCTTACAACCGATGGTTCAATATGGCCTGAAGAAGCACTTGCTATGAGTGCGAAGCTTCTCATAGATCATTTCGACCTATTCCTCTCTCCAGATACCGATCTAGACAGGATAGAGGAAGAAGAAATAGATGAAGAAATGATGAAGATACGAGAATTGCTCAAGATGCCCGTTGATGAGTTGGAGCTTTCGGTCCGCTCATCAAATTGTCTTCGAGCAGCGAAAATTAAGAGCCTTGAAGAATTAGTGCAAAAATCTGAGTCTGAGATGTTACAATACCGTAATTTTGGACGTAAATCTCTCGCCGAAATAAATGAAGTTCTTGCTAAGCTTGGGCTTTCTTTCGGAATGGATGTCAGTAAATATTTGGATAAAAAGGAAGGTTAGCCATGAGGCATAACGTAAAAGGAAGAAAACTTAATCGAAACTCTTCTCATCGAAATGCAATGATGAGAAACATGGCTACAAACCTATTACGGCATGGAAGCATAAGAACTACTCTTGCGAAAGCAAAAGAAACTAGGCCATATGTCGAGAAGCTAATTACTCGGGCGCTCGGAGGTAAACTTGCAGATAAAAGAGCTATTATCGAGATATTAAACGATAGGCAAGTAGCACACCATCTAATTAACGATATTGCACCGAATTTTAAAGACAGAAATGGTGGATATCTTAGAATTGTGAAAATCGGACCGCGTCAAGGTGATGGTGCTGAAATGGCTTTACTGGAGCTAGTTGGTGAAGAGGAAGAGAAGCGCAAGAAGAGATCAAGCGCTAAAAAAGACAAAAAACAAGCTGTAAAAACAGAAAGTAAAGCCCCTGAAGGTGATAAAGATAAGGGAGAAATTCCCGATCACGAGGAAAAATCCCATGCCCGCGACGAGCAAGTGAAAGAACACCTCGTTTCCGGTTCAAAAGCGGAAGGCACAATTAAATCGAGTAAGCCGGCAAAACCTAAGCAGGCTGTTGTTGATAGAAGTCAGTCGCAGCACAAAACACCGCCACCTTCTGGTCAGGAGCGTTAGTTTGGCTCAAATCGGCCAAGGCAGAATGGGGACATTATTAATACTAGTAATGTCCCTTCTTGTTTTGATGACCGTACTTGCATACTACTATTACATGTTGAATACAAAGAGGATGAAAGCAAGTGATAGTGAAGCTATATATGCCCCTGGAGAAAAACCTAATATTCCATCTACAGCTATAGATCGCGAAAATACACGCACTGCGGGGAAGAAAAGATCATCCAATAATTCAGAATCTTTATTACCTGCCATAATAAGAATTAGAAAATCGTTAGCCAAATTTAACCCGGGCGGTTACGAAACGCACAAATTTAAAAATGTATTTGATCGACTTGAAAAAGCAGCTATTTATAACGAAGTCAATGATGAAGAGCTTGGAGTATTTTCAGTTAGTCTAAAAATATCGTTAGATGACGGCACCATAAATGCATCTGAGATGGATAATTTACTTGAAATATTGGAATCTGCGATAATAGATTCGGAAGGGGATTGATGGATAAAATTGATATTGGTGTGATTGGAACGGGCCATCTTGGAAGGTTTCACACGAAGATACTCTCTGGTTTACCTTCAGCGAATTTGGTTGGGATATACGATATTGACAGAAACCGCGCAAGATCTGTTGCCGAAGAGTTTTCTACGAATGAAATATTTGACTTAGATGAACTATTCGCTAAATGTTCTGCTGTTGTAATAGCATCGACGACATCGACACACAAAGACTTAGCCGTTAAAGCAGTAAAAGGGGATTGTCATGTATTGGTTGAAAAACCTATAGCCGACACCTCTATTGATGGCCGGATTATGGTTGATACAGCCGAAAAAGCTGGTAAAACCTTGATGGTTGGACATGTCGAACACTTCAATCCTGCATTTGAGGCTGCGCGAATGTTAATCGATAATCCTATGTTTGTAGAGTCGCACAGATTGACTATTTTCCGCGGACGAGGTGCTGATGTGTCTGTTGTTCACGACCTTTTAATACACGATCTCGAGCTTCTTTTGGCAGTCCTCGATCTTGAACCGACTAAACTTTCAGCTTCAGGAAGCTCTATTCTCACCAAATCTCCAGACATTGCTAATGTTAGACTGGAATTCCCAAATGGTTGTGTAGCTAATCTCACGGCAAGCAGGATTTCACTTAAAAATATGCGTAAGATGAGGTTTTTTCAGAAGGGCGCATACATTGGTGTGGATTTTGGTGGGAAGGTTGAAGTTGCAACGCTTAACAACGAAGGACCTCAACCCTCGAAGAATGCTGAAAGATTCGATTTACCCGGTGGGGAGACTATTTTGCGTTGGAATGCCGAGGTTAAAGTTGGCAACGCCCTTCAGATTGAATTGGATCATTTTATCGAGTGTATTAAAAATAATAAAGAGCCGCTTGTTTCCGGCAGAAGAGGCCTTCAGAGCCTCGAGTTGGCGGATAGGATAATAGCAGAAATCGAGAGTTAATTGGCGGAGAATATCCTAATAGTCGCTGGCGAACCCTCGGGGGATAACATCGCAGGCCCGCTTGTCGAGTGTGTCAAAGAAATCAAGCCGAGAATAGAATTTTGGGGCTTCGGTGGGAAGGCCATGGCATTGAGGGGAGTGGAAATCCTTTGCGACGTCAGCGAGCTCGCATTTATGGGATTTGCAGAAGTCATAAGACATTTACCTTCATCTTATAGAAGACTTAATGAGCTTCAGAGGGAAGCTATCGAGCGTAAGCCAAAAGGGGCTATACTGATAGATTACCCCGGATTCAATTTGAAATTAGCGGAAAAGCTAGCTAAACAAGGAATACCGGTTGTTTTTTTCGTTTCCCCCCAAATCTGGGCTTGGAAATATAACAGAATTCATAAGATCAAGAAATATGTTTCCAAAATGATAACAATATTGCCCTTCGAAGCGGAAATATATAGAAAAGAAGGGATTCCGGTAAATTATGTCGGCCATCCATTTGTTGATATGATAAAACCGACAGTGAAATCAATCGAATTTAAACAACGCTACGGAATCGACGGTAAACTCCTCCTTCTTCTACCCGGAAGCAGAGCTCAGGAGGTATCTAGATTGATAGGGCCTATGTTGGGCGCTTATCAAATACTTTCTCGGGAGAATACAAGTTTAAAAGCTATTGTTGCTCGTTCGTCAAATGTTGATATAAAGCTTTACGATTCTGCTATTGCTCGCGAAGGAGTTACTGTAGCTACAGATATTGCAATGGATGCTATGTTTTCCGCTGATTCGGCAATTTCGTGCTCTGGAAGTGCCACACTTCAATGTATGTGCGCGAAACTTCCCCATGTAATTACTTACAAGACCAATTATTTATCCGCAAGTATCTATAGAAGTGTTGTTAAAACTGATTATATTGGTTTAACAAACCTTGTGGCTGGTTATTCGGTTGTTCCGGAAGTTTTGCTTGGAGATACAACCCCAGCAAATCTCGCTGCAGCTGTGAGACCATGGATATTCGATGGTGAAGCAAATAGTTCGAAAAGACAGGAACTCGAGTCTATTAGAGCAAAACTAGGTGAAACTGGCGTTTTTTCTCGTGCGGCCAAGGAAATTGTTTCAACTCTTTTCTCCGAATAATAATTCTCTTGATTTTTTCCTAAAAACAGTATATATAATTCTTGGCAGTATAAAATCTATCGCTAAAAATGGTTTAGGTGTTTTGTTTTTGTGTTAGTGGGAGGTGCCTATTCAAAAAAAGAGGTTAATACTTCTTTTATATTTTGCTTTGCTAATTCTGGGCTATTTTTACCCTTCAGAATTGTGGCCTTTCTCCAACCTATTTTTTATTCCTTTAACCGCTCAAATAGTAATTTGGATATTGCTCATATCTATCTATCTATTATCTGCTGAAGAGTTTTTCATTAAGTGCTTTAATTTGTTTGCGTCTAGGTTATTCCAGCATACGGGGAAGATAAAAGTTATAATGATTATCTTTACTGGTATTGCAGTAACTTATATTTTTAGAAGCTCGAATTTTATTTGGGGAGATTCGCACATGATGGCGGCTTGTATTTCTAGATTCCCCGGAACAGAGGCTATTCTATGGCATCACTATGGTACAGCGGGATTATATAGGGTGTTATATTTGGCTGCAAATTGGCTATTCAAACCATGTGGTTTAGGACAAACCGAAATTTTCCATATTTGTTTAAATTTAATCCATAGTGCGTGTGGAGGTTTTTTTGCTTTAATAGCTTTTAAACTTTCAATTTTAAAGGGCAATGAACCGTTTCAAAAGGCAATTATTTTCATTACGATATTGTCTTCTGGTGTTTTTCTAACATTTACCCATCAGGAGTTTTATGCTCCATCGTTAGTTTTTGCTATTTGGGCATTTTATTTAATTCTTAAAAACGAGAGTAACGGAAAAAGTCGTATATATATAATTCCGCTTATTTTTGCTATCATTCTCAATCCTTTATATATCTACATTGCCTTTGGAGCATTGCTTACGGAACTGCCAAAAAAGAAAAGGAACCTTATAATAGAAATAAGTGCTTTATGTTTTGTGGTATATCTTATACTCGGTATAATTTTTAAACTCCCGTTAGAAAAAAATATAATTGTATTTAGTGATCCTAAGCTGTTTTGCTCTTTGCATCACTTATTGCTTTTCATTAATCTCGTTTTGTTTTCCTCTCTTGCTGTTCCTGCTTTTATTTTTCGAAGAGGTAAAACATATAAGAAAGGAATACTGTTTTTCACTAGTATTATCGCATTAATACTAGTGATTATGTTGAAAATGGATTATGGCGCTATGGACTGGGACCTTGCTACTACGATATTGCTTCCTTTGATGCTTATGAGTGCTCTGCATATTTGCACCCTTGACCGGAAAATATCTTTGCCTATAGCGCTAATATGTCTAATTATATCTTGTACATGGTTTTATCTAAATGTTTCTATAGAACGAGGTATGAATAAAGGTGAATCCATGATCCTTGTCCAAAAAACTGAATATTTCTGCAGAAAACCACCCGAAGAGAGGCTTATACAGATTTATCATCGCAATATATTTCGTCAGAAACGCCTCGATAGAATAGAGAAATGGTGCGAAATATGCCGCGCGAAATACCCATACAGAACAATGCCCTATGTATATTCAATCTTCGTTGCTCTAGAAAAGGATATGCCAAAAAGAGCTGCTTATACAGCCTTAAAGGCTTTCGAGAAAACCAATATCGAACGCAAGATGCTTCCTGCTGTAATTAATATAATAGCTGAATCAGATAGTGCCGAATTGGAGAGTATAATTTTGCGAATGGAACGAGGCGGTGAAAAGTTAGAGTTGATGCAATCTTTTCCGGTCAATAGAAAACTCGAAAACGAAATCGAGCGACTGGCTATCGAATGCGAATGCTCCGACACATTGTGGAATAAATCGTTAATTGAGGTTCTGCATATCTCGGGTTATGTTGCATATTTGGCTTCGAGTGGAGACCTGGAGGGCGCTTTAGCTTTTTATAAGGGTGGAAGAAAATTATATCCCTTTTCGCCAGCTATTCCCAACAACTGGGGGATAATTTTGAACTATCTACGCAACACAGACGAAGCTCGTAAATGCTTCGGTATTGCCCTTTCTCTGGGTAGCTCAAAGGGCAATTATTACAACAATATGGCTTCGAGTTATTACAACGAGGGCAAATACATCGAAGCGATGAAGTATATTGAAAAAGCTATCGAAATTGAACCTGGAAGGGCAATTTTCAATATTAATTGCACTGCCATTCTGTTCAAGCTTGGACGAAAGGGGGAGGGTATCTCCAAGCTCAAAGCTTATGTAGAAAACGCCGATAATGAGAGCGCCGAGCTCACTCGCGCATTCATGCACGAGATGGGATTTATCAACTAACCTAGTCTATCGCTTTAGCTCAATTCTTTCAATTTATTTAATAATCCTCTAGTATGATCGATTGCGGCCTGCATAACCTTGCGGTCAGTTGGGTCGATACCGACGGATTCGAGCGCCTGTTTTGGATACTTGTTTCCGCCAAAGCTGAGTAGTTTCTTGAATTTTGGAATGAAGGATTTACCCTCTTCTTTGAACTTAGAATAGCATGCGAGGCTAACCATATGAGATAGGCAATAGTTATAACAATAGAAAGGTTTGAAGAAGATATGTCCTATACGCGCCCAGTCGAATTGATGTTCTGGAAGAATTTCTATGGAATCACCGCCAAGAATGCGATACCATTCAAGCCATTTTTCGTTCACCCATTCGTGGTCAAAAGAACCATTGACGAGTTGATTATGTATGTCTTCCTCAAGCCGGCTTATGGTTGTTTGCCTGAAGAGAAGATTCAGTGAATCCTCTATCTGTTTAGTGAGGAGAGCTTTTTTAAGCTTGTCGTTGCTTTCGTTTTCTAGAAGGTAATCGAGAAGCATAAGTTCGTTGAAGGTCGAGGCGATCTCTGCGAGCACCATGGGTGGATCGGACCCGAGAAGGCGCTGAGCGCGATTGGTAAGGACGCTATGAATTCCATGACCAAGCTCGTGAGCCAGTGTAAACCAGCTATCAGGGGTTCCTGTGAAGGATTGCAGAACATAAGGATGGAAGCCCCATATTCCCCAGCAAAAAGCGCCACCTCGTTTGCCTTTACGGATAGCTACATCGACATACTCGCCTTCGATGAAATGCCGGACGATCGATTCAAATTCGCTATCGACGCGAGACATTGCATCGTATATCATTTCGACTGTGTTTTCATAACTTTTTGTTACTTCCACAGGTTCGTAAGGGGCGTATAAGTCGCAGATCCTAATTTTGGTTCCGAGAGCTTTACTCTTATAACGATAATAGTCCTGGAAAAGATCGAAACCGTCTCGAGTAACATCAATAACGGTGCGATAAACCGACTCAGAAACCTCGTCTCCGAGAAGTTGTTTAGATAGCGTGGATTTGAATTTGCGCCTGGTAGAGTCCAATTTGTGGTGAAGAGCAATTTTTTGTAAAACTGTGCCATAAAGTAGGTTATGTTCTTTGTATACGTCCCGGACATGGATATAAGCTGCGTGTCGGGTATCTGCATCAGGGTGAAAGAGAAGTGCAGATATCGCTGGCTCTGTATCTGCGGTTTTACCATCGGGAGTAGTAACAGGTTCGAATTCTTGTGAACCAAGATGCTGTTCCCTAAGCTGAATAAACGCGGAAACTCCTGTTAATCTTGTCTCGTTAAGAATTTGTTCAACCTCTTCAGAGAGTGTATGTTCCTTGAAATCCAGGAGTTTTTCGAAATAGTGTTTATATGGAGCAAGTTGCTCATTGCTGAGTATGGTTTCGATAGTTTTTTCTGGGAGTTTTTGTAGCTCAATATCAAAGAACACCAAATTATTAGACGCGGTGCTTATTATCTCCTGGACGCGATGTTGCCATGAGACTGCATCCTTATCCCGAGTATTGGCGTTGAAGCAAAGCGCAGGATAGCTATATAAGCGTTGTTCAATTTTGGCTAAAACCTCATATTCTTCGATGCAACTTTTAAGCTTGGAAGTGCTCCCCGATATTGCGGCGAGTTTGCCTCTGTATTTATCCCTGAAAGCTTCGCACTTAGCGATTATACTTCCCAGATCATTTTTAAATTCAAGTGAATCGAAGGATTTATAAAGGTCCTTTAAATCCCATTCTTTACTTAGCTTTTCCATAATTTCCTTTCGGCAAACGCGATTTAAAGGCAGAAACAGACCCTATGAATAAATATATGAATTATGACCGAGTGGTCAATATTAATTTAAAAAAGCCAGCAAACGGATTCGAACCGTTGACCTGCTCATTACGAATGAGCTGCTCTACCAACTGAGCTATGCTGGCAAAAATAACAATAAGCAAAAGCCAAAGGTAAAAGTATTACATAAAAGGGAACCTCTACGCTTTGACTACCACCCAATAAGCTTGAGACAAAATAACAAAGAACGGCAAAAAGTCAACTTCAAATTTATAGACGAAAAATAAGCGCGATCAATTATTTAGATTGAAAATTGAAACGAAAGCGAGGTCGAGATGCTTATTAAATCTAATTTACAAGAAATCAAGATTTGACTTATTCGGAAAATTTTTGATCGAGCTTGCATTTATTTAAACTCCATCTGCCAAGTATAAATTGAAGCTATCATTTTTTGCGAGTGGTGCGCCGCAAATTCTGGGTGTTGAATCGCATCTTTTGGGTGTTGAGTGGTATCGATTGGGATCGGGAAGGCTTGACACTCGATCAATTTAATAGAACACTCGATCAAAACGGCTCGACACCGCCTCATTTCGCTAGACCACTCAATCTAAATTGTTAAACAGCAACGGCTTAAGGGTTAATGTTGTTGATTTCTCTATTATATTTCAAAATCCGTAGAGGAGGGTTCGCGACCCTCCCGTTTCCATATCACGATTATCGTAATTTGACGACGGGC